>DATMHB010000559.1:0-2754 GCA_035555175.1 Flavisolibacter sp.
CCAATGGCAAGTGCCTTCACCCACCCTAGCTTTCTCAGGAAAAGGTGCAAGGAATAAAAATCGAATCCAGCCTTCTGCGCACCCCTGAAAAATTGCTCTCCGGCATCCTTATCTGCTGAGAGACCGAAATACAAGAGGTCCTTATATTGAAACCTGTACTGTAACATAAGGTGATCACGGCCGCCCAGATAATAATTTCCCGGTGATCGTTGATAACCCGCTGCACGCTGCATTACCCTCGACGACCTAAGCAGGATATTTTGATCACCTTTTAGCCTTGCCACAAGATTTTCTTTTAATGAAACGGCTTGGCCAACTATTATATAGGCCAGCAGTTTCCGGATCGTGTTCACGTCAAATCCGGGTACTGCCTGCAGTTCATAAATATCAATCAGCTTGCCGGCGAATTTTTCATACTCCACCAGCGACTTTATTTGGGCTTCGGACAATATTCTCAATTGTTCAAGTTCTTCCGGCGAGGTTGCGTTGATGTTGATGGGATGCTTCTTAAAATATTCCAGTTGCTGAAGATAATGTCCGTCCAATTGTATTTCTGCCCCTTCAGCTTCGGCACGGGCTTCCATTTGCTGTTGCACGGAAGGGGGAACCTGGGCATGACAAAGGTTGAAGGTGAGCATCATCGAAAAAAATAAACTGCTCTTCATTCTTTCTGATCATTATAAAGAAATAATAATCCGGGCGTCGTACCCAGTTGAGGATGCAGTGATACGGTCGCATCGGTCCTGAATGTCCCCATCATAAAACCAAGCCCGAAAAAAAAGGCGGAGCCTGAAGATGAAATCCCTGCGCGCAAAAAGAGCTTTTTGTTGAAAGCATAATGAAAGCCGACGCGCACCGACACGGGCACGTCCTGCTCTTTTTCGAATGCTGCGCCAATATAGAAGATCGGTGAAAGGTCGTAGCCGAAGCCGGCCCCTAGCATCAACGGCAGTTTTTCTTCATGGGCCGGACCGGAACGAGTGGGATTGCATACATGCATGCCCCCATTCAGCCTCGAAGTAAAATGCACGATGAAACCTCCTTCCACATTTACGGATGCAGCATGACCATATGGCCCAAGGCTGAGCCGGTAGTAGTTGAATTGCGCACCAATATCAATTGTTCCCATCCGCCTTGCATAAGCGAGTCCGAACGAAGCCTCAGCATATTCGGGAAGGCCAAAATAAGTTCCAATGAAACCAAAATTGCCTGCCCGTGTGATCACAGCACATGCTGCCCTGTATGTATGCAATGGACCGGGAAAAAACTTCCGCTCGGCATAAAGACCCGCAGCAAAATGACGGGCCGAAGCCAGGGCTGCCTGGTTGGCTTCAAAAGAAAATGCGTCCGCTTGCTGCGTGCTGTAAGCCGCAATACTTGTATACGCGGGGAATTTGAATGTCTGCCCGCACAGTTCCGTCGATCCTGAACAGAATATCAGGAGTAAATTCATCACCGATTTCATTTTCCGAAGCTACCCGTGGATATTTATTTAAGCAGGTGAAAAAAACTATTTAATCGTGTGGCTTTACCTTTGCGCAATGCAAATTTTAAATGGAAGGGATGCGGCGCAGGCGATCAAGGATTCGTTGAAACTGGAAACAGCACAGCTGGCGGCAAGAGGAAAGGAAGTGCCTCATTTAGTAGCCGTACTCGTGGGCAACAATGGCGCAAGCGAAACCTATGTGGCTTCGAAGGTGAAGGCCTGCCAGGAAGTGGGATTCAAATCCACGCTGATACGCCTGGAAGATTCGATTTCCTCACTCAAGCTTTTGGACATCATCATTGATCTCAACCGGGACCCTGACGTGGACGGCATACTGGTTCAGTTGCCGCTACCGGATCATATTTCTGCGGAAGAAGTCATCAATACCATCGATCCGACTAAAGATGTAGACGGCTTTCATCCGAATAATGTCGGGCGCATGGTGCTTGGCCAGCCGAGTTTTATTCCGGCCACACCATATGGCATCATGCTCTTGCTCGACCATTACAAGATCGAAACAAAGGGCAAGCTGGCGGTGGTGGTCGGCAGAAGCAATATTGTTGGAAGGCCCATGAGCATTTTGCTGAGCGGTGCAGGCGAACGCGGAAATTCCACCGTTACCATCTGTCATTCCAACACCAAGAACATTGCGGAGGTCTGCCGTAGCGCAGATATCATTGTTGCCGCCCTCGGAAGACCGAACTTTGTAACTGCAGATATGGTGAAGGAAGGCGCCGTTGTGATCGACGTTGGCATTACAAGAGTGGAGGACAAAAGCAAGAAATCCGGATACCGCATCAATGGCGACGTGGATTTTGAAAAGGTGGCGCCAAAAACTTCATGGATCACGCCTGTACCCGGCGGTGTGGGGCCCATGACAAATGCAGCGCTGATGAAGAATACATTCAAGGCCTGTGCAATGAAACATTATTACGAGGAAGCATGATCGAAACACAAAATAAAATAACCAGCCTTCCGGTAATGGAAGATTTTTACACTTTGCAGGGTGAAGGTTTTCACCAGGGCAAGGCTGCGTATTTTATTCGTCTCGGCGGCTGCGACGTAGGATGTGTTTGGTGTGATGTTAAGGACAGCTGGGATGCGGGCCGTCATCCTTTGCGAAAGATCGATGACCTCGTGGAGCAGGTGAATAAATATAAAGGCAAGATCGTGGTGATCACTGGCGGAGAACCTCTGATGCATGACCTCACAGCGCTTACGGAAAAACTGCAGGCAGCCGGGCTCCGAACGCATATGGAAACTTCAGG
>DATMHB010000560.1:0-9169 GCA_035555175.1 Flavisolibacter sp.
TGTGTTATAATAATTTTCCCGTGAGGAACAGGAAGGCCACCGAAAAATAAATGATCAGTCCCGTAACGTCAACCAGGGTAGCTACGAAGGGAGCGGAGCTCACTGCCGGGTCGGCGCCGAGCCTTTTCAGGATAATGGGCAGCATGCTGCCGCAAAGGGTACCCCACAATACTACGCCGACCAGGGTAAAGGCTACGGTGATGCCAAGGAGCATCCAGTGTTCGCCATATAGTTCGGGCGTAATGGCATGCCAGGCAAAGATCCTCAGGAAGCCGATCAGACCGAGAACTGAACCAAGCAGCAAGCCCGAAAGGATTTCACGCCGCATTACACGCCACCAGTCCTGCAGGGTGATCTCGCCTACGGCCATGGCCTGAATGATCAACGTAGAAGCCTGCGATCCGCTGTTGCCGCCGCTTGAAATGATCAGGGGGATGAAGAGCACAAGCACGAGGGCCCTTCCGATCTCACCTTCGAAATATTTCATAGCCGAAGCCGTAAGCAATTCACCTAGGAACAGTACGACGAGCCAGCCCACCCTTTTCCTGAACAGACTGAGTAAGGGCATTTCAAGATAGGGCTGGTCAAGGGCCTGCGTACCCCCGATCTTTTGCATGTCTTCGCTGAACTCTTCGCTGGCTACCCAAAGCATATCATCGATGGTTACGATGCCCAGCAGCTTATTGCTGTTGCTGACCACGGGGAGGGCTACACGGTTATTCATTTTGAAAACATCATTCGCCTCTTCCTGATCCTGGTAGGCATTGAGAGAAATGACGCGATTATCCATTAGCTCGCGCACTTTTTTATCGGGGGCAGCGAGGATGAACTCGCGGATCCTGATATCATCGAGCAGCTCGCCTTTTTCATTGATCACGTAGATCACGTCGATGGTTTCACTGTTCTTACCCACGCGTCTAACGGTATCGAGCACCTGCTGCACCGAATTGTTTTCGTACACATAAACATAATCGGGCGTCATGAGTCGGCCAACGCTGTTTTCGGGGTAACCCAATAAGGACAGTGTGATCTTCCTCTCTTCGTTATCGAGCAGCTTGATCAGCTCACGTACAACATTGCTTGGCAATTCTTCAAGAAAATCGGTACGGTCGTCGGGCGGAAGCTCGTTGAGCAGGCCCGCAGTTTTATCGGGTGGGAGGGTTTGAATGATCTTTTTCTGGGCTGCAAACTCCAGGATCTTGAATACGCCAACGGCCCTGTGCACCGACATAGCAGCAATGATCTGGCTGTCGTATTCAGGCAATTCATACACCAGGTCGGCTACATCGCTGATATTCTGCTGATCCAGAAATTCATTCAGCTGCCGCTCATCGCCCGACTTCAATACAGCCTCAAGCTCGTCTTTCAGGTCTTCCATTGACATGTTTCAAATTTACAGCCAGTATTTTATGCCTTTTTACAAATCATCAAATTAATTTGTAGAAACTTTCGTTGAAACCCCTCAATTACATATCGGAGGCGATTGAAGTGCATTCCACCGAAGGCAAGGGCCGGGGCGTATTTGCCATCACGGACCTGAAAAAGAATACTGTTATAGAACGGTCGCCGGTGATTGTAATGAACAAGATGGACCGCGAGTTGCTCGACCGGACCCTTTTACATGATTATATTTTTGAATGGGGCGACTATCATGATCAGTGCTGCATGGCCCTTGGCTATGTCCCTTTGTATAACCATTCATACGAGGCCAACTGCGAATATGAAATGGACTTTAAGAAAGAAACGATCACCATTAAAACCGTGAGGGCCATAAGGGCCGGCGAGGAGCTGTTCATTAATTACAATGGAGACTGGAACAATAAAAAGCCAGTGTGGTTTCAGGTGAAGGGAAGTTGAGGGGGTCTAAATTGTCAATGTCCAATGTTGAATGGGCCCCGATGTGCGCCTCATCTTAAATGAGTTCATTGCAATTAAAAACCCCGCCGGGGGGGGGCTGTAGAAATAAGTTCAACGCGTCAAACGGCAAAAATGATCTGCCCTCTCACTTCACCATTAGGGAAGCTGGCCGTGTGAATGTCTACATAAAATTTACCATTGAGCAGGTCAGATTGTTTCACCACCACGCCATCAACATATAAAGTGCCTGATAAACTGCCTGAACTGGATTTTGTAAAACCGGTGATATCCTGAACGATGCCGTTTGGATAGGCTGCCAGCGGTGGAACGAAGACCGCTGTGAAGCCGCGGTCCGCCACACCATGAATATGAATAGCAGTTGGCGCGCCGCTCAACCCGCTCCATGTGATCTTATAAGTGTAGACTTTAGTCCGTTTATCATAAGTGCCTTCAATTTTTCCCTGACCTGCAGAGTTATTAGCAGGGATCTGCTGGGCTCCGGTCAGAAAAAAATCCTGGTTGGAGATAAACCTCGATGTATCCGGCGTCTGAATAGTATCATCCTTCTTGTCGCACGATGCTATAACTAATGAAGAAATCGCAGCCAGGGCAATTAGTTTCAGCTTGTTCATTTTTGGTTGTTTGAAGTAAAAATATAGGAATTTTTTATACGCTCAACATTCTATTTAAGCAGGTTTTTTATTTCGTTCAGCTTCAACAAAGCCTCCACAGGCGTGAGCCTGTTGATGTCCATTCCATCGAGCATTTTCCTGATGTCTTCAAAGGTTTGTGAATGGGCATCAAAAATACTGAGTTGCATTTTAGGCACCGATAATCCTTTGATCTTTTCGTTGGATCCGGCATCCACGTGCTTGGCCTCAAGCTGTTTGAGTACTTCCTTTGCGCGTTCTATCAGTTCGGGCGGCATGCCCGCCATACGCGCTACATGGATACCAAAACTATGCGTGCTGCCGCCAGGCGCAAGCTTTCTGAGGAAGATGATCTTATTGCCGATCTCCTTATTAGTGACGTGAAAGTTCTTGACGCGCGCGAACTTGTTCTCCAATTCGTTGAGCTCGTGGTAATGCGTGGCAAAAAAAGTTTTTGGTTGCTCGGCTGCTTGATGAAGGTATTCGGCAATGCTCCATGCAATGGAAATTCCATCATAAGTGGATGTGCCACGCCCGATCTCATCAAGAAGGATGAGACAGCGGCTGCTGATGTTGTTGATGATGGATGCCGATTCATTCATTTCCACCATGAAGGTCGATTCGCCTGCACTGAGATTATCGGATGCGCCCACCCTTGTAAAGATCTTATCCGTTAAAGGAACAAGGGCTTCATCGGCAGGGACGAAACTGCCCATATGCGCCATCAGTGTTATCAGCCCCGTTTGCCTGAGAAGCGCAGACTTTCCGCTCATGTTCGGACCCGTGAGAATGATGATCTGCTGCACGGCTTTATTGAGCTCAAGGTCGTTGCCGATATACGGTTCGCCAACAGGCAGACTTCTTTCGATCACCGGATGCCTTCCATTTTTTATTTGGAGTTCGTCACCTTCATGTAGGCGTGGCTTCTTATAATTGAATTGCAGGGCGTTGCCCGCGAAGCAGCTGAGGCAATCGAGCGTGGCAATGATCTGTGCATCAGCCTGTATACACGAAAGAAAATCGAGCAGTTCATTGATCAATCCATCAAACAGCTGCAATTCCAGTTCGAGGATCTTCTCTTCGGCGCCCATGATCTTTTCTTCGTAATCTTTCAGCTCGGGGGTCACATATCTTTCGGCATTTGCAAGGGTTTGTTTCCGCATCCATACAGGCGGCACTTTGTGCCGGTGCGAATTCGTTACTTCGAGATAATACCCGAATACACTATTGTAGCCGATCTTAAGTGAAGAAATGCCGGTGCCATCAGCCTCTTTCTGCTGCAGCTGCAGCAGGTATTCTTTCCCGTTATGCGCTATTCCCCTGAGTTCATCGAGGCGGCCGTTGACGGATTTGTTGATGAAGCCACCTTTCACCGCCAGGGCCGGCGGATTTTCGATGATCTCCTTAATTATTTTTTCTGCGATATAATGACAGGGATTCAGTGCATCGGCGAGCCTCTGCAGATAAGGATTGCCGGCAACAGAACACAATTCCTTGATGACGTTGATCTGCCTTAGCGATCGCGCCAGCTGCAGCAGCTCCCTCGGGCTGATCTTCTTTAGCGGGATCTTGGATACAAGCCGCTCCATGTCGCCGCACTGGCGCATGGCAAGAACGAGTTTATTCCTCAGGTCTGTGTGAAGGATCAGGTGTTCTACCACATCGAGCCTTTCATGGATCTTCTGGATATCCTTCAGCGGGAAGAGGATCCATCGTTTCAGCAGGCGTGCACCCATCGGTGTTGCTGTGTGGTCAAGCACCTTGAGCAAAGTGCTGCCATTTTCTACAGGACTATTCAGTAATTCGAGGTTGCGGATAGTGAAGCGGTCCATCCAGAGGTATTCGCTTTGTTCGATGCGTTGAATGGAATTCACGTGCTGCAGGTTCGGATGCTCCGTCTCTTTCAAATAATGAAGCACCGCGCCCGCGGCGATCAAACCCTGAGTGAGGCCTTCAACACCAAAGCCTTTGAGAGAATGTGTATCGAATTGCTTCAGCAATACGTCTTCTGCGTAGGCTTTCTGAAAGATCCATTCATCGAGGGTATAAGTATAAAACTTCGCGCCGAATTCTTCTTTGAATTTTTTCTGATGATGCCGCTGGAAAATGACTTCGGCCGGCTTGAAACCGGTCAGTAATTTGTCCGCATATTCCTTATCGCCTTCCGCCACAAAGAACTCCCCGGTGGAGATATCGAGAAACGCAAGACCATATTTATCCTGTGCAAAATGGATGGCAGCCAGGAAATTATTCGAGCCAAGATCAAGCAATTTGTCATTGGTGGCCGTGCCGGGCGTAACCATTTCAGTAACGCCTCTTTTTACAATGCCCTTAGCTGCTTTGGGATCTTCCAGTTGATCGCAGATCGCAACGCGGTAGCCGGCCTTTACGAGCTTATGCAGATAGGTATCGAGCGCGTGATAGGGAAAACCGGCAAGCTCATTGTCGGATGCGGCGCCGTTGTTTCTTTTAGTAAGCGTAATACCCAGGACTATCGAAGCCACAATGGCGTCCTGTCCAAAGGTTTCATAAAAGTCTCCCACCCGGAACAGCAGAACGGCATCGGGGTATTTGGCCTTGATGGCCTTGTGCTGTTGCATCAGTGGTGTTTCCGCGTCTGTTTTCTGCTTCCCCATAGTGGCAGCAACAAAAATAGGTTCCTGCCCCCAATCCCCTCTGGGTAAAGGCCCTTTTTTATCCACTATTTTACCCGGATCCCTCCTTGAGATCCTTTCCGCTGCATTCAATAGTTTTGCGCATGCGCAAACTCACTATGGCTGAATTGAACCGCAAGTCGGTGGAGGAATTCCGCGGTTCTCAAAAAATCCCTATCATCGTGGTGCTTGAAAATATCCGAAGCGCTTATAATGTGGGCAGTGTGTTCCGCACCGTCGATGCCTTCCTGGTCGAAGCCATTTATATCTGCGGGTATACCGCCTTTCCTCCGCACAAGGAAATCAGAAAAACAGCCCTGGGCGCCGACGAAACCGTGACGTGGAAGCAGTTCAAAAACATTCATGAAGCGATAAACGGATTGAAGCAAAAGGGCTATGCCATATTTGCGGTGGAGCAGGCCGAAAACAGCGTACCTCTACAGCAAGTGGCGTATACAGGCGAAAAGATCGCCGTTGTATTTGGCAATGAGGTTACCGGTGTGGAGCAGGAAACGATCTTGGCCTGTAATGGATGCATCGAAATTCCGCAGCTGGGTATGAAGCATTCTCTGAATGTTTCGGTGGCAGCCGGCGTTGTATTGTGGGAGCTGGTGAGATTGAAACTTGAAAAGATTGTAAAATAATATGCAGGCGGGCTCCGCTGGCCGGCGTTCGACGCCAATAGACCTATTTTTGCAGTTCATATGAAAACAGTCAGGAATTATCTTTCCCTCATAAAATTTTCCCATACAATTTTCGCCATGCCTTTTGCGCTGGTTGGATTTTTTCTGGCCTCCCGCAATATCTTTTTTGCCTGGCTGGCGGTGCAACACCAGGATTATATACCTGCTTCATGGGTGATCGAATATCAAAGACCAAAGCCTTTGTGGGTGATTTTTGTGCTGGTCATCCTCTGTATGGTCTTTGCGCGAAGTGCTGCCATGGCGTTCAACCGTTATCTCGACCGCAAATGGGATGCCCTCAATCCAAGGACCGCCATAAGAGAAATTCCGAAAGGAATTATCAGTCCGGGGCATGCGCTTTTCTTTGTGATCGTGAATTGTATTTTGTTTGTGGCCGCTACCTGGTTCATCAACAGGATCTGTTTTTTTCTTTCACCCATTGCGCTGGCCGTTGTGCTCGGCTATAGCTATACGAAAAGATTCACTGCCCTTTGTCATCTTGTGCTGGGCCTGGGCCTTTCGCTTGCGCCTATCGGTGCTTACCTGGCGGTAACGGGGTCGTTCGATCCGCTGCCGGTATTATTTTCATTTGCTGTCCTGTTCTGGGTCAGCGGGTTTGATATCATCTATGCGTTGCAGGACATTGACTTCGACAAATCGCATCAGCTCTATTCCATTCCCGCGTGGCTGGGAAAAGCAAGAGCATTGCGGGTGTCGGAATTTCTTCATGTGCTCAGTGCAGCCAGTGTTATGATTGCCGGATGGCTCGGCAGTTTCGGTATATTGTACTGGGCGGGTGTTCTTGTTTTTGTGGGCTGTCTGATCTACCAGCATTCGATCGTAAGGCCGGATGATCTGAGGAAAGTAAACATAGCCTTCATGACGATGAATGGAATTGCGTCAGTGGTTTTTGCCATCTTTGTTATCGCCGATCTTTTTGTCCACTAGTTTATTCAAAACTCATCCCGCCGCGGCGTGACAAATTCAAAAGTCAAAATTCAAAATTCAAAAATCCTAGAGCGGGACGTTTACTACACGAACGCAATCATTGCTACGGAGCACTAACTAAGACTGCATTAAAGCATTAAATGTCGAAATTCTTTCTACCCGCTGTTCGAACAGAGGATCTGGTCCAGCGCCTTATTTCCGTGGGTATCTTAACGACATTTATTCTTTAAAGAAGGCCTAACGGAATACAGCGCCTTTCGTTGCGTCGCATAGCACGAATAGGAGTCTTGGTCCTTAAGACCGTCCAAATTCAGAGTGCTGCAGAGCGCCGATTCATAAGAGGCGGCCTTTGGATTTAATGACTGTTGCGCATTGAATCGGCTTGAACTTTTGGCTCCACCTTTTGTTTCAAGACAAAAGGTTGGAAAAAGAAACTTCGAATCCTTTAAGGAAACTCCGCAAAAGAAAAGAGTGCGCGGGTTCCTTTCAGGAGACGCACGAAGAGTGGCCGGGTTGCGCGCAGGTTGCGCGCAAAGGCGCAATAAGAACATTCCGTTATTTTTTCGGAAACAGCATCTTATAATCGACGCTCACTGCACCTTTTGAAATATCGTCCAGCTTGCGTTTCATGAGCTTTCTTTTCAATGGAGACAGATAATCAATGAACAGCTTTCCCTCGATGTGATCGTATTCATGGAGGATGATTCGTGCCGTGATGCCGTTGAATGTTTTGCGGTGTTTGGTAAATGTTTGATCCTGGTAATCGATGGTCACTTCTTCTGCACGGTAAATGTCTTCCCTGATCTTCGGAATGCTCAGGCATCCTTCATTGTAGGCCCAGTCGTCGCCGTGTTCCTCAACAACACGTGCATTGATAAAGAGCTGCTTGATGCCCGGGTCGTCCGGATAATTGTCTTCCGCTTTATCCTTTTCGTCCATGTTGGCGAAGATCTGTGCACTGTCCATTACGAAAAGCCGGATATCCCTGTTCACCTGTGGAGCGGCGAGGCCAACTCCATTACTGGCATACATGGTTTCCCACATATCCTCAACCAGTTTAGCGAGGCCCGGATAATTCTCATCAATTTCGTGTGCCTGTTTTCTTAAGACCGGATGTCCATAAGCTACAATAGGAAGAATCATAAAGCCAAAAAAAAATTGTTGATTTCAAATGAAGGCCAAAGGTAGCCGAAACGGGTTAAATGCGGTGTTGCAGATATTCCTGTAACATAATAGTGGCGGCAATTTCATCGACCATGGCCTTGTTACGGCGCTGCTTTTTTTTCATACCCATTTCGATCATCGCCTGCGACGCAAGTTTGGAAGTAAAGCGTTCGTCCACTTCTTTAACAGCGATAGAGGGAAAATTTTTTTGGAAAGCCGAGATGAATTTCCTGACCAGCGGCGTGGCATGCGTGTCCGAATCATCCCAGTTCACTGGCATGCCGATGATCACCAGCTCGACGGGCTCCCTGGATAAATATTCCTTGAGAAAATTCATCAGCTCTTTTGTTTCAACCGTGCGCAAACCGGTAGCAATGATCTTGAGCGGATCGGTGACGGCAATACCTGTACGCTTGCCTCCGTAGTCAATCGAGAGAATCCTTGACATGCGGTAAAGATAAGGGAAGAGGGAAAGTCAAACCAGTTGATGCCGGCCCTGACTATACCAAGAATTCGTGCGGTTCGCACAAACACCGAAGGTTCAGGACTCAAACACAAAGCGGGCGACATGCTAAGGGCTATGCAACATTCCGCATCAAACGTTCGATATTTATCTGCGCACATAGTTGCGCCAGCGGTCGATCACGAGCCTGATGTCATCGGGCAATTCGGTATCAAAAAAAACTTCTTTCTCTGTTGCAGGATGAATGAACCCTAATGTTTTTGCGTGCAGGGCCTGCCTTGGACATATTTGAAAACAATTATCGACGAACTGTTTGTATTTGCTGAAAATGGTGCCGGTAACAATTTTGTCGCCGCCATAAAAATCATCATTAAAGAGGGGATGTCCGATATGCTTCATATGCACCCTGATCTGATGAGTCCGTCCGGTTTCGAGCACACATTGAACAAGCGTGACATAATTGAATCTTTCCAGGACTTTGTAATGCGTGATGGCTTCCTTTCCGTGTTCACCTTCCGGATAGGCCTCAAATAGCTTCCTGAACCGCTGATGCCGGCCCACGTGCGCAACGATGGTACCACTGTCTTCTTCAAAATCTCCCCACACCAGCGCCATATAGTGGCGCTTGACGGTATGGTCGTAAAATTGCTTCGCCAGGTGACGCATGGCCCGGTCCGTTTTGGCGAGCACCAGCAGACCGCTTGTATTTTTATCGATGCGATGAACGAGACCGAAGCGCGGAAGCGTCGC
>DATMHB010000561.1:0-5006 GCA_035555175.1 Flavisolibacter sp.
CCGGCCGCGAGGTGCTGCTGAATACGATGATCGGCAATAATTCATAACGCGGATTTTTCCTGATCTCAATGAGGCACTCCAGGCCGTTCTTTCCCGGCATGTCAAGATCCAGAAAAAGGAGGTCAGGTTCCAGGTGCGAAAGCAGGGAAATAAGGGCTATACCGTTCTTTACATGTTCGAGCTTGACGGTGGGATCGACGCCTGCCAATGCCTCGGTGAAAAGGAGCAGATCATCAGTATCGTCGTCTGCAATAAATATTGTTCGGACCAGACGTTGTCCGTTCTGATTAGAATTGGCCATGGTCAGGTTAATGGTTAGGGTCGTGAAATAGGGGCAAAATTAACAGTATTCATTACATCAAGCCACGCAAATTTTTTTATACCATTTTCGGCCGGCCAATATATTTAATTGGCCACTCCATACGGATCTTACAGATATCTGAACCGGCCCAAAAATGAGGGCACCTTTTTTGCAGATATTTCGTAAATTTCCAAATGCAGCTGATCATGTACATAAACGGCATTCCAATAGACTCAGTGCGGGTTGATGTAACCCACCCCGCGCCCGGTTATGTGAATTTGCTTAAGGCGGGACTGGAAGAAAAAAATGAGGAAATTATAGACCTGACAAACCAGGAACCCGAGTTTTTCATTGATACAGTGCCTTCAAGAATGAATGATCCCCGAAAAGAAACCCTAAGGCACTAAGCCGGCTTGATTCAATGCGCTATTGATGTAGCCCCTAAGGGGCTGTTCAAAGTCCCTTTCCATTTTATCCGTTGCATTTCATGAACGCCGTGGACGCTTTAGAGAGGGCTGCGGGGCCCGGTACGCGCGGCAAGCTGCTGGCGCAGCGCCACTTCTTCGGTGAGATCCTGTAGGACGCTCAGCAGATGCGTTGGAGTGCCATCTTCTCTCCGCTTGAATATTTTTGAGCGGTTCCTCAACCACCGCGTTCCCTTTTTTGTCACCAGGCGGTATTCCATCATCCTGATCTCACCGTCGGCGGCAGACCTGATTTGTTTATTGAACTCGAGAATAGCCGGCCTGTCTTCTTCGTGCAACAGCTTAAGCCTCCCTTTCACACCCATATTCACAAGTTCATCATTACTGTACCCTGTCCATTCGGCCAAGCAGTTGTTCAGGTAGATTGGCTGTTGATTATCGAGATCATAAACGGTTATTGCGTCTGGTGTAGCCAGTGTTGTTTGATACAGTATGTTCCTGCTCGCCAGCACTTCATTTTCCGCCTGCTTCAGATCAGAAATGTCAACGTCGACGCCAATCATTTTTTCCGGCTGTCCATCGGCGTTATATGCAACCGAGGATTTTACTTTCAGCACCCTGTTGTTAGAAAGCGTTACAGTATATTCAATGGGTTGAAACGATCTTATCTTGCTGACAATTTCCCGGGCAATCCATTTATCGTTTTCGCAAGCGTGGTCAAGATACACTTCGGGACCTACGACAACGCCGTTTTCAATCCCGAACAACCTATACATACCTTCCGACCAGGTGAAAGCCTTCGTTGCAGCGTTGTATTCCCAACTGCCCATGATGGCTGTCTGTTCCGCCTGTCGAAGAATGTCCAGGTTCTTCTGTGTTTCCGCTTCGGCCTTTTTGCGCTGCGTGATGTCCTCGAAAGTGCAGGACACACCTTCGTCCACCTTCATCAGCACCACAAAGAACCAGTGGTTGAGCCCGTCATGTCCATAGTAAAACTCCTTTTCAACTCTTTGTCCGGTTTCAGCAACGGCGCACAAATTATCAAACAGGCCGAATTCTTTCGCATGCGGAAAAAGTGTAAGCAATGTTTTGCCGGACGGATCAGAACCCAGTATATTCATAGCAGCCGGATTCGCAAACGCGAATTCAAAATCGATGATCTCATAGTTTTCGTTATAGACATTTCGCACAACAGCAATTCCTGTGAAGGCTGTATCGAAAACCGATTGCAGCAGCTCCGTCTGTTCCTTGATCTTCCGCTCTGCCTCCACTCTTTCTGTAAGATCGCGCACCATCCACAGCACCCCCGAAACTTCATCGGTTTCATTCTTGACGGGGATCAGGTAAGTTTCAAAAAACTCCCTTTTTCCCAGAGGATCGGGAGTATACGAGGTTTGTACCAGTTGTCCTCTCAGGGCCTGCCTGAAATCATTATAAGTAGGATCGTTTAAAAATGCAGGGAAGACCTCGAGAATATTTTTCCCGAGCACCTGTTCTTTCGCCAGGCCATAATATTCTTCTGCCTTCCGGTTCCAGTATACATAATTCATATTGCGGTCGAGGGCAATGATACGGTCAACGGAAGCTTCCAGCACGCTGCCGATAAAATGGAGCCGCTCGTTCAGGTTGCGTCGAAGCTCTACTTCCTGCGTTACGTCGCGGAGCATGTGAAGGATCCCTATAACATCCATTTCACCGTCCTTAATAATAGGGATCATGTGCACGTTATGATATCCCTTCAGCATTTTCGATCTGTGCGCATCCAATATCACCTCCTCTCCTTTCATCACCTGGCGGAACAGTCGAAGGACTTCTTCGGTTTTTAACTGCGGGAAAACGTCGAAGAAGTTCTTACCGGACGCATCCTGCTTTTTAAAACCGAATGCAGATTCAGATTGCCCATTCCATTCGGTGATGGTATTATTGAGGTCAGTGATGAAGATGCAATCGGGCGCATTCTCAGAAAGGATTGTTGAGAATTGCTTTTGTTCCTGCAGTTTCTGTTCCAGCTGGCGCTCTCTGGAAATATCCCTGAAAGTTCCAATGAAGACTTCGTTTTCCTTTCGGTTCAACACACGGAAAAACGCCTCCATGAAACGGACCGATCCGCGCTGAATCAGCCGGAATTGGAACGTACTTTCTTCTTTTTGCACCAGCGCCCTGGTCAGCGCTCCGTTGAAGGTTTTCCGGTCGTCGGGATGAACGAACAGCAACAGCTGCTTCTGGCTCAATTCAACCGAACTGGACTTGTAGCCGAGCAGCCTGCTAAAATTCTCACTCCACGATGAACGACCACTGTCCAGCTCCCAGGTCCAGGTGGCAACACCTGCGATCTCTTCACTCTGACCCTGGGCGGCTTGCTTGATCCCTTCCGTCTCTAAAATGTCTTCCAGTTTTTTCTCAAGAATTTTCTGGGCAGTTACATCCTGAATGGTGGCACAAATGATCATTTCGCCATCGATCGAATTGATCTTGGCTTTCTGCGTCAGGTACCGCAATTTTCCGTCCGGCGTTAAAATCCTGTAGTCAAGATCAGGCAGGGCATGTTCATGAAAAATCTTCCTGTGGGCCTCCGCGACGGCGTTTCGATCATCCATATGAATGAAGTCCATGATGCTGTTGAAGCTCGGCGCAAGGGAGCCCGGCTTTAAACCGAATATTCGATAGAGATTGTCAGAGAAAGACATTTTTCTTGTAAGCAGACTTAGCTGCCAGTGACCCAAACGGGCATGTTCTTCATCGTACACCAACTGTTTTCTCAGGAATTCGATATTCCTTGCAGCTTCTTCTATCGACTGTTCTCTTCTTTTTTGTTGCGTGATATCCTGAAGTGTGCCACTAATGATCAGCTCCCCTGCAGCATTAAAAAACCAGTTCGTCATATGAAGGACGGTCTTTTCCGCGATGGCAGTCCTGATCCGATATTCAATATGTAAGGGCGTTCTTGTTTTATAGGACCTGTCCATAAATTCCTTTACAGCTTCCTGGTCCTGCGGATGGATAAAGCCGGTAAAAGTATTCATGTTTGCATTCAGGCTATTGGGAGGAAGATCGTAGATGGAGAAAACGTGTGGAGAATACCAAGTGTCCATGGTTGCGGTATTGTAATACCACACACCCGTGCCCGCAAACCTTTCCGATTTCTCATAAACTTCTTTCAGGATAAGGAGGTGATCCTTTTCTTTTTTTTCGTGGATCTGGGCCTGAGCCGCCTGTAGCAACGAAGCCTCCAGACCAGGTGCATCGGTTTCTTTTTTTTCAATTAACAGATCGTAACCGGACAGGGTCCGCACTTCACCGTAGGTTGTAATGATCCGGAAGGCTATGCTTTGCGGAATCGTAAGCGGCTGGCTGAATAGCTCTTTCAAGGCAGCCAGGTCGTCGGGGTGGATGAGCCCGATGGTTCCTTCGAATTGAAGCTGTAATCCGAACATCACATCACTGCAGAACACGGCATCGGCGCTCAGCTCCCAGTCCCAGTTGCCGGAAAGGAGAAGGAAGGATGAGTTGATATAAACAGTCACCTGCCTGACTGCAATGCCATTCGTTCTTGAGGCTGCCTTTATCTTCAGTTCGTGCAAAACTTTCTTTTAAATGAGCAAAGCGAATTTTATAGTTTGGATCAACTATGTCTGTGATGGTTATTAATTCCAAAGGACAAGATGGAAATTCAGCACAGTAGCTGCGAATCAAAATAAACGGAGCGCGCAAGAAAGGTAGAACAAAATTTGAAGCACTGCCATTTTCTGTCGCGCTTTTTTTTGCCGACGTCGCAAAGGGAGGGGCGGTAACATCTTCGCAGTTTGTACCTGATGAACAGTTCGCCCTTTGTACGGATCAGGTTCAATAAACCTTTCAAAAGGCATAGCGTTCGGCGGCTGGAGGAAGAACCGGACGCCTTGGGCGAAGACGTATCGTGCTTACTGGAAGAGCGGAATGCCGGTATAAGCAGTTAATGACTGCTGATGAAGAGATGTTTAATCTGCTGAGGAACTCTACAGCATTAAAGGATCTTCAAACCCCTAAGGAAGAGCCCGAATTATCGAACGAAGAGCTTATCATCATCAGTATTCAGAAACAAGGATCGAACGGCTTGTGGAATTCAGGAGTATAGCCGCGCTGTTTTCTCAACGATCCGGAAAGCGATGCTGATCTCAATAAAAATCTTCGCATAAGCGACGTAAATGCCACGTTCTAAAGGCCTTGCAAGGCGTTGCCAACAAGAAAAGACCGGACCGATGCTATGTGATCTTGAGCGCTCCCAACGGCTTTAACGACTT
>DATMHB010000562.1:0-3246 GCA_035555175.1 Flavisolibacter sp.
AGAAGCAAAGCAACAGAAGCTGGTGTTCGGACCTTACAGCGCCGATGCTTTTTTTGCACGCCGCAGTTATCTCCAATTCGATGCCGTATTGGCCATGTACCACGATCAGGGATTGATCCCGTTCAAGACGATCGCCGTCGGAGAAGGCGTGAACTTTACGGCTGGTCTTCCATTTGTCCGCACTTCGCCTGACCACGGAACGGCCTTCGACATAGCGGGTAAGAACAAGGCGGACGCTACCTCCTTTACAACCGCCATATTTGAATGCATCGATATCATCAACCGAAGGAATGAATACGAAGACAGGAATAAAAATCCTTTAAGAAAGATCACCGCCGAAGTGCTGAAGAATGTGGAGGACGAAAAGATCGACGATACGATAGACAAGGAGTGATCAGTTATTGCTTTCAAAAACCTTGTCGTCCACTCCCTTGTTGATAACATAGGCGGAATAGGAAATCTCAACCTTGCCCTTTTTATTCTTGTTGTTTTCCTCTTTCTTCCGGTTGCCTTTTTCATACTCGAAGGTGATGCCCTTTGGCATTTTGTAATCCTTCGTATTGAAGGAGAAAACCACTTTATCCGGCAGCCCCCAGCTGGTATACTTGCCATAGCTAAGATCGATCTGGTAGCTGCCATTCTCGCGTGTGGCAACATTTGCCTTGCGTACCACCTGATCTTTTTCTTCAATGTAAAGGGTGATGAGCACCACATCGCTGTTTTCATCCGAAGGCAACAGCTTAACTACTTTTAAAGGAGTGCCGTTGATCGCCGCGTCCTTTGCAGGCACTACTTCATAATGGTCGCCCGACAAAAGGCTACCGATATTAATGCTCACGCCACCTTTAGGAAGAATGGAAATGCCACCCGCCTTTGTTACCCTGAACCTGTCGGGCTTTTTATAATACACGGTAATTTTTGATGGAGGCGCATCAATGAAGGATACATCCATCTTCATACGGCCTTCTGCCTTGTAATCATTCACCCGGTCAAGCTTCGCTTTCACCTGCCGCACCAATTCTTCTTCTCCCTGGGCAAATAGGATCTGACGACCCATTAACAGTGCTGCACAAAAACAAAGGATGCTTTTCATAACGCTTCTTTACGAAAGAATATCTCTTTTTTTGAAGACATAGATGGCCAAAGAAACGAAAAATACAATGTGGCCAAGGAGGACCAGCGCCGATTTTAACACTTCACGGTGATCGACCGGACGGTCGAAGAAACCCTTCCAGTTCAGCATATGGTTCGTAAACAGATAAGGCTTCATCGTATTGAAAAAAGGAATATCCATTGTGGTAAGAATGGTAAACACAATGATCACGCTCATTGCGGCAATAATAGGACCGATAGAATTTTCTGCGAACACGGAGAACAAAAAGGCAACTGAAGCCACGGTGATCATCGACAACGCTGCGAACGCGTAAGCTGCAAAATAGCGCCAAAGCACATCATTTGCATCGATCAGGATAAGCACATCACTTTTAAAGACCATCAGATCGCTCGTTCCAAAAATGAGCATGGAGCCGAACAACCCGATCAACGCCATGAAGGTGAGCAAAAGAAGGGTATAAATCGAAGCTGCAAGAAATTTACTGATGATGATACTTGTTCTGCTCACCGGTCTGGAAGCCAGCAACCTGAGCGTGCCCATATTGGCCTCGCCCGCTATCATATCGCCGGCAACAAGAGAGATCAATAAAGGGACGTGCACGAGCAGGGTTTGAAGGATGACAAAGAAAACAAAATAGCCGTTCAGCTTTTTTCCTTCAACAATAAAGGCACTGTTGATGGAGCGCATCATGAAATCGAGATAGGTTTCTCCATCAACATACAGGGCGAGCTGCACTAAAAACACGATGGCAGCAATCGCGGCAAAGGCAATATAGGTCCTTGGCTTCTTAAATATCTTGAACAATTCAATTCCTGTAAGCTGCCACATGCTGGTTTGCTTTGGTGAGTGAAAGGAAATAATCTTCCAGCGAATGCTTTGCCTGTATCGAAAAAATGCCCACGCCGTTTCCTGTCAGGAAGCTGACGAGTTCAGGAACATCGCTGCGGTGCATTTTTAACTGAAGCGCGGATGAAGACTGAAGAAAGGACTGCCATCGCGATGTATTCAAAAGAGATCTTGCCGCGGCATTATCCCCTGTTTCCACTTCCACAAGCGTGTGCGCAGGATTGAGCAATTCAGCCACTCTTCCTTCCGCCATTTTCCTTCCCTGGTCTATGATGAGCATGGAATCAGCGATCAATTCCATTTCGCTTAGAATGTGAGATGACACAAGAACGGTTCTTCCTTCTTCCCGGCTAAGGTGCAGAATGAGGTTGCGAATGTCGGCAATGCCCTGTGGGTCGAGGCCATTCGTCGGCTCGTCAAGGATGATCAGTTGAGGATCATGGACCAACGCACAGGCAATACCGAGCCGCTGCTTCATGCCTTGCGAAAAAGTTTTCACCTTGCTGTGCGCACGATCGCCGATACCCACCCTTTCCAGCTTTTTTAAAAGTTCGCCTTTACCTGGATCCGCTCCACTCAGTTTGGCTATGATCTGCAGGTTCTGGTAAGCTGTGAGGTATTTGTACAGGTCCGGCTTTTCAATAATGGCGCCGGTTTGACGAAGAACGAATGACCGTTCATGAAAAACATTTTTTCCAAATATTCGAATCGTGCCGGAGCCGGGCCGGATGAGCGTCAGCAGCATGCGGATAGTAGTTGATTTGCCTGCGCCGTTCTGGCCAAGGAAACCATAAACCTCCCCTTTTCTCACGGAGAAAGAAAGCTGGTCCACCGCCTTTATTTCCGCGAACTGCTTTGATAGCCGCTCTACCCGGATAATATCGTTCATTGCAGGAAATTAGACAAAACATCATCCAGTGAACAATTAATTCCCTAAATAAGTTTTTAAGTTCTCTACATATTTCTCAAAAGCAGTAATGCCTTTCGATGTAACCTTGCAAATGGTTTGGGGGTAATTATCCTTGAATTGCTTTACTACATCGATGTATCCTGCATCGCGCAGCTTCTGGATCTGTACACTGAGATTGCCGGCCGTCGCGTTGGTCTTATCCTTCAAAAAAGTAAATTCAGCCTCCTTCACGCTGATCAAAAGCGACATCACGGCAAGGCGTAACTGTGAGTGCAATATGGGGTCCAGATCTTTAAACACTGTGTACTGCTTCTGTTTTTCTAAAGGCCAGGTTGGCAATATGTCCCGGTATGATGTATCCGAAAAGTACGGCAAG
>DATMHB010000563.1:0-3456 GCA_035555175.1 Flavisolibacter sp.
CAATCAATTCTGTCTCCGGATATTTTTCGAAAACAGCATTGCACAATTCACTTTTGATATAATCTCTTACAAAGGGCTGGGAAAGGATCTTTCTGTTGTCGCAATAAATGGGGCTTTTCCATCCGCTGGCCCAGGTAAAAGGTTGCTGCGGACTTAGGCGGACAGCCTCCGCCTGCAATAATTTTTCGGCCGTAATAAACGCATCAGTCATGCCACGAAGGTAACGGGTAAGTAAGAACTAAAACAGAGAACCGCGCCAGCGTCCGGAACAATGCCCTTTTGTACTTAGCTTTGGTCATGGTGAAAAAAATCTACTTCAACAACAAGCCGCTTTTCGTTGTCAGTGAGATCACCAAAGAAGTGGAAGCCTATCTGCATCACGACGATGCGGTTTTCATTGACGAATTCAACATCCATACGGTAAAAGCGATGATCCACGAAATGGAGCTGCCCCGGATACATGCCGGCGTATTTCTTCATAGCGACGTTGATGCCGTGGTAAGGGCTTTCAAGAAAAAACTTTCTTTTGTCCAGGCTGCGGGAGGACTTGTGCATACAGAAGATCTGGCCCTGCTGCTGATTTTCCGCAGGGGAAAGTGGGACCTTCCCAAAGGAAAACTCGATGAAGGTGAAAGCCTTGAGACCTGTGCCATTCGCGAAATAAAGGAAGAGACAGGCATCGAGATCATACAGAACGAAGGACCTCTATGCACAACGTTGCACACCTACCACCAATTTGGAAAGCACATCTTAAAAGAGTCGACCTGGTTTCTGATGCGGGCGGCCAAGCAAAATGAATTCATTCCGCAGATTGACGAAGACATTGAGAAATGCGAATGGGTCGCGATTGACAAGCTGGCGCCTTATATGGAGAATACCCACGCTTCGATCATCGATGTGGTAAAGGCGGGCGTAAAACAGCTACATGAAGTGAAGAATGTCTAGACCAGGTGCAAGGGTTTATTGTTCTGCCGTATGGTCTTCAGCACTGGCTTCGGAACAAATTGCGATACATCTCCCCCGTTCCTGATGACATCGCGGACGAGCGTGGAGGCCACGGAAGTAAATTTGGGTAAACAAGTGAGAAAAACCGTTTCAATATTCTCATCAAGGCTGCGATTCATGTCTGCGATCGCTTTTTCATATTCAAAATCATTAACGTACCGTATGCCTCGGAGGATATAATTCGCCTTCACCCGTTTGCAACATTCTACCGTTAATCCTTCGTAGATAACGGATCTGATCTTCGGCTCATTCTTAAAAATCTCATCCAGCCATTCAACGCGCTGTTCAGCAGAGAACATTGGCAGCTTGTTCGCGTTCACGCCAATGCCGATAAAAAGGCGATCGAACAATGGCAAGGAGCGTTCGATGATATCTATGTGACCAAATGTAACAGGGTCGAAAGTACCTGGAAATAAGGCGATGCGCATGGGCTAAAATTGAACGGTAAATTAAGCTGAATTTCTTTCTCCTGCCAGTAAATACAAAACCGCCATCCGTACAGCTACGCCATTTTCCACCTGCTGTAAAATAATGGACTGGTCGCTATCGGCAACATCGCTGTCGAGTTCTACTCCCCGGTTGATCGGACCGGGGTGCATGATCGTGACCTGCTTTGATAAACTATTAAGGAGATTTTTATTAATTCCGTACACAAGGCTGTATTCACGGAGCGAAGAGAACAACACCTGATTTTGCCGCTCAAGTTGTATTCTCAGCACGTTAGCAACATCACACCACTCGAGCGTTTTCCTGAGGTTATAATCGACGCGTACCTCAAATGCGCGGTCGATATATTTCGGGATCAGTGTGGGAGGACCGCACACGGTGACCTCTGCTCCCATTTTTTTCAAAAGGTAAATATTGCTTTGTGCTACCCTGCTGTGCATGATGTCGCCGATGATGGCCACCTTTACGCCATTCAAGGATTTGAATTTTTCGAGAATGGAAAATGCATCGAGCAAAGCCTGTGTTGGATGTTCATTGATTCCATCACCGGCATTGATGATGGCCGCCGGAATGTGCTGAGCCAAAAAATGCGGTGCACCGCTGGCACTGTGCCGCATCACTACCATATCCACTTTCATGGAAAGAATGTTGTTGACCGTATCCAGCAGGGTTTCTCCTTTGGAAACAGACGAACCGGAAGCGCTGAAGTTGACGGTGTCTGCAGAAAGCCTTTTTTCGGCGAGCTCGAAGGAGATCCTTGTGCGCGTGGAATTTTCGTAAAAAAGGTTGACCACAGTTACATCACGTAGGGAGGGAACTTTCTTAATTGGCCGTTGGAGCACCTCTTTAAACTCTCTGGCCGTATCGAGAATGGTAGCAATATCTTCCGGCGTCAGATCCTTTATGCCAAGAAGATGTCGGGTTGAAAGCCTCATTAAAAATCAAAGATAATGGAAATGGGAATTCAGGAAACGGATAAAAACGACCCGCTCGTCAGATGAGAACAACTTCGTCCTTCGTGTCCTTCTCCTGCCAGTATACTTTCACTTTCTGCGTAACTATGGAATCAATAGACTTACCGGTATAATCCGGCTGAATGGGTAACTCGCGGCTGTATCTCCTATCGATAAGTACCATCAGTTCAACTTTTTCGGGACGGCCAAAATCCATCAGCGCGTCGAGCGCAGCCCTTATGGTTCTTCCCGTGTATAGTACATCATCAATCAGAATCACTTTTTTTCCTTCCATTGAAAACCGTATATCCGTTTGGTTGGGCACGTGCAGCTCTCTTCTCAAATCGTCGCGGTAAAAAGTTATATCGAGCTTGCCGTATTGAATTTGTTGAGGATCGATCTCCAATGCAAGCGCCTTTACGATCCTTTCAGATAAGAATATTCCGCGGGGCTGAATCCCAACAATGACGGTGTTGCGTAAACCCGGGCTGTTCTCAAGGATCTGGTTAGCCAGTCTTCTAATAGTGAGTTCAATTTGCTGATGGTTCAGTACCGATTTCAAATAGAAATTTTTATAAAAATAGTCATTCAGCTGCCTTTTGCACAAAACCGTGTACAAATAAAAAAGCCCTGATGGTATCATCAGGGCTAAAAATTTTTTCACGAAAATTATTTACCGGCACCAAACTGCCAGAACAATCCGATCTGGATCACCTTATTTTTTAATTCCGGTCCATCATTCGAGCTATTGTTTCCACCATTGTCTTCGATTACATTCGATAGCCCAAGGTTATAGCGCGCGTTGATGCCCAAACCGATTCGTGACAGATAGCCAAGACCTGCGCCCCATGAGAAGTCAAATTTGTCATAATTATCTTTGTTATCCACGCTGGTAGTATTACCGCTTTCCAGCTTGGCCCTGACGAGATAACCAGCCTGGGGACCTGTTTCCACAAAAAATCCACCCTGAGATTTCCACTGGAGCATAATGGGAAGATTAATATAGCCCAGGTCTTGCTCGCTGTGAGTTGCGGGTGTTGTGCCACTTGCG
>DATMHB010000564.1:0-5318 GCA_035555175.1 Flavisolibacter sp.
AAAAGGATTTGAAATCCATCGATACGGCTTCACTTGTAGATAAGGTTGAAGAAAGCCTCGTGGAATTGCTGCGCCAGGAAAAGCTCAAGGTGGGCGATAGCATTCCCAAGGAAATTGAACTCGCCAATGCGCTCGGCGTAAGCCGTACCGTCATTCGCGAAGCGCTTCTTCGCTTAAGAATGATGGGACTCATTGAATCCAAAAAGAAAAAAGGAGCCGTCATCACCAGTCCCGACCTTTTCGGCATCATGAGCAAGAGCCTCAATCCCCACGTGCTCGATCAGGACACCCTAAGGGAGATGTTTGAGATCCGGCTTGTCCTTGAGATCGGCATGGCTGATTTCCTCTTCCAACGCATCACCGCAAAACACCTCAGGGAGCTAAAAGATATTGTAAGCAACGAACCCCCTGTTACAGATTACCACCTGTTCAATATCGACCATGAAATTGCGTTTCATGGAAAGCTTTACGAAATCACCGGCAATAAAACACTGAAAAAGTTCCAGAAAATGCTCCTGCCTGTTTTTGATTATGTACATCATAGCGGGCTATTGAAAAAACAACCGATGCTGAAAAAGTTTGTATCACACAAAGGCCTTGTGGATATACTTGAAAACGGGTCACCTGAATTATTCAGGAATGGTATGCGCAACCATCTGGAAAACCATTTCATGCGGATCTTTGATTGACTTCCTCCATATCATATCAATTGCGCGGCGGACCATTCATGCTTCGAACTTTCACTACTGATGCCAGCGGCTTTGCATACACCTGAAGAAGCTTGATTAAATCCGCAAAAAGATCTGCGCCTTCGGCAAAATTCAGGCAGATCGCTTCCTTCACCGGCGGTTAAGAAAGCCATTTAACAATAACACAAGATGGCCATGACGATACCGGAAATATTATTGTTTTCTTTCGCAGGGCAAGGCCCGATGCCTTTGATTTAAATGCCAGCCAACAATTGAGCGAAGTAAATTCCCTGGCTATCTGTTTATTTAGCCGAGCTCTTTAAGCAAACCCTCCATGTTCAAGGGTTTTGTGAACATTTCAATCGTGCCGTCTGCATGGTAGGTCCATTGTTCCTTCGGGCGGTCGCAATACAATTCCACTCCGTTACCGTCAGGGTCATTAAGGTATATCGATTCGGAAACTCCGTGATCGCTTGCACCCGTCAACGGATGATGTGCTTTGCGCAATCGATCGTAAATGATGGCAAGGTCCTTTCGTGTCGGGTACAAAATAGCTGTGTGGTACAAACCAACGCTGTTAACCGGCGCATGAGGCAATCCTTTGCTGTGCCATGTATTTAGCCCGATGTGATGATGGTAGCCACCTGCCGAAACGAATGCTGCCTGAGTGCCATACATCGTCATGAGATCAAAACCCAGAATGTCGCAATAGAAATGCAGCGCACGATCAAGATCGGATACTTTTAAATGAACATGTCCGATGCGGGCTTGTGCCGGAATGCTATAATTTTTCTCCATTTTTTATCATTTTATAAACCAAACAACACTGTGCAAATGGCGGCTGCCATGGGTCAGGAAACAAGCTGGTATGTGCATCTCACCGACCACCCGGCTTTATAGACGATGATCATTGCCAAAGCTGCTTTCCGCGCATCACTGTGCTAAATATCCGCCGTCAATCGGGTAATACGCGCCCGTTACAAATGATGCTTTTGATGAAGCCAGCCAAACGATCAATTCAGCTATCTCTTCCGATTCTCCCAAACGGCCGATAGGATGCAATGATACCAGCGCATCCAGTGCCGTCTTATCAAGTGAATTCATCACCAGCGGCGTTCTGATATAACCGGGCCCGATAGCATTGATACGGATCTTTTTATCCGCGTATTCTAACGCTGCCGCCTTGGTGAGGCCCACCACGCCATGCTTGGCGGCAACATATGCAGGCGACAGCCGGGTGCCTGCCTCGCCAAGAATAGAAGCGACATTGACGACGCTGCCGCCACGTTCAAGCATAGCCGGAATTTGATAACGCAAACCATAAAAGACACCGGATAAATTAATCGCTATTACCTTTTGCCAGCCATCAATTGGATACTCGCCGGTTGCGCTCAACGGTCCGCCGATACCGGCATTGTTTACCGCAATATCCACCGCACCATACTTTTTAATAGTTTGCTGCACAAGTGCATTGTTGTCCTCCGGTTGCGATGAATCAGCTTTGACGAAAAAAGCCTCTCCTCCTGTTTTTTTTATTTCCTCCACTGCAGAATTGCCATTGTTCTCATTCACATCCGAAATCACTACCCTGGCACCATCTCTTGCAAATAATTGGGCGGCTGCTTTTCCGATACCTGATCCCGCGCCAGTAATAATGACGACTTTGTTATCAAATTGTTTCATATCGTTTTAATTTAAAAAATTCAAGCGACGGCCATTGGACAGGCCTCTTCCTTTAAGCGATCGTAAACCAGGTGCCGGTGCAAATTTTCACCGCGCCTTCAATTACAAGGCGGCAGATGGCTGCACGAATAAACTCATGCAACATAGGTTGCGCCATTTTTATTCAATGGAAGTAACAGACTAACAAAAGTTATGGCAACATCGGCTTCAAAAGGCAGAGAAGGTAAAGAAACACTATGATGCAAAGTGTTTTCCGGGGTTGAAGATTCGACCTAATGATTTCCTATAAAAGGTAAGCCCTTTAATTCTAACAAAAAAATCGGTTGCACGGAATCATGAAAAATGTGTGCAGGAATTGCGCCATCACAGTAAGCTCATGCAGGGGGTACGAAAAATAAACTGAGCAACAGGTTGCTACAAGTATGGTCGTGAAGATTATTTGTTTGATACATCGATGGTTTGGATGTGTTGTGGATCTTGAACTTTTCCGTTCTTCTTTTGTTTTGGGTCCAACCTATTTTCATCCGATGAATGCCATTGTTGGTGCAGCAACTATGCAACTGCCTGTGAAGAACATCCTAACTTTATCGACGCACAAAAATTGCCTGCCTCGCACACGATATGGAATTTCGTAAAGGAATGGTACTGGGTACCCATGCTCCTGATCTACGCCAGCATCATCATAACCATTCTGAGCGAGAACCGGAACCCGAGTAAATCGCTGGCGTATATCCTGGTGCTTATTTTTCTGCCGGTCGCCGGATTGCTGATATACTATTTTGTTGGGCGGAAGCCTGTGTTTAAAAAACAGTTGTTTGAAAAAAAGCGGTTGATAGACCGTCAAAAAATGCAGCAATATTATGCGCAGCTGAGAACCCAAATGGAACAACGGCTGCAGTTGCTCAAACACGACATAGGCGACATGGCATTTCCGTTCCGGTATCTTTATAACCAGAACCAGTCGCTGATCAGCAATGGAAATTCGGTTACCCTCCTCAACAACGGCGAAGAAAAATTCCCTGCCCTATTTACTGCACTCGAAAATGCGCGTTCGCACATTCACATTGAATACTACATTTTCACATCGGATGACGTCGGTAACCGAATCACCGATATCTTGATCCGCCAACACAAAAAAGGTGTAGAAGTACGGGTGATCGTCGACGATGTCGGATCCAATCATATCAAAAACATTCCGAAGCGCCTCCGTGAAGCAGGGATCCCCCTATTAAAAACAATGCCTGTTGCATTCACTTCTCTTGCCAACAGCAATTATCGTAACCACCGCAAGATCATAATTATTGATAGCGTAATTGGCTTTATCGGAGGCATCAACCTGGACGAACGCTATTGGAATAATGGAAAACACAAGCTATACTGGCGCGACACGGCCGTGCGCATCGAAGGTCCCGCTGTCAACTTACTGCAGGTGCAGTTTTTCCTCAGTTGGTTTTTTGCCGGCGGAAAAGACGACTACCTGGCGGACGATCATTATTTCTCAGTGACCCCCGAAACCAGGGGCGATGCCATTGTTGCTGTAGCCGCAAGCGGCCCGAGCTCGGACGTTGCCTTTATCCTGGAAACGGTACTGCTGGCGATCGGGCAGGCTGAAAGAACGATCCGCATTTGCACTCCTTATTTTATTCCGCCCGACCAGCTAACCTCGGCGCTGGTGATCGCGGCAGCACGTGGCGTTGAGGTGGAATTGATCCTTCCTGCCGAATCTGATTCCTTCATCGTGCAGCACGCATCATTTTCGTTCATAAAACCATTGTTACAGAGAGGTATCAATGTATTTCTGTACGAAAAAGGATTTATCCATGCCAAAACAATTTCCATTGACAAAAGGCTTGCCTTTGTTGGCACGGTCAACATGGATACCCGCAGCTTCTTCCTCAATTTTGAGATAACGGCTATCATATACGAAACTGGCCTGTGCCATGCGCTCGAGAACAGCTTTGCGCAGGATAAAGAAAACAGCCGGCGGGTGACATTAGAGCACTGGCAAAGCAGGCCAACCATGCAGCGGGGATTCGATTCTATTTGCAGGCTGGTCGCGCCGCTGTTATAATTCTTTGATCCGGGTGCCATGATCCGGAATAACTACGCGGTGCATTCCCAGAGTCCGTTGCCAATGGGGAACAGGCGAGCACAAACGATAACCGGATAAAATGCAAAACATATCAGGAAGCAATTTGAGTGACGAAGGCTTTTGAATAATATTCCATTCTGCGGAGATGCTTCCAACGGTCCGCCGCAAATCACAACCCCGGAATATTGCTTGTTGTTTTTTATATCTGTGCCGCTTCCGTTTGAACCATTCCGTTTCCGATCTTTGACCAAACAGGATCTGCTTCTGACAAGAAAAACGGAAAATATTATACTGAAAGTGAAAACGGCGGACGATCTGTTTTATGAGTCCGTGATTCCTTTATCCTGTAACAGGCTGCTGCACCCCGACGTAGAGGAATTCATTATTGAAGAGGCGGAAAAATTGCAGCGGCATTCCAAGATTCATATAACCGTGCGGGTAGAAGAACATTCTTTTAATGCAAAAGAAATTGCCGGCATCATCCATAAACATTTTGACGGTAAACGTGAAAAAGAAAAGCTGCAGCTACAGAAAAGCCTGAGGCTGGGGTGGAGAAGCCTCTTTGTCGGTTTCATATTTTTGACCGTCATGTTTTTGCTGACCAAAGTCCTCGTGACGGTTCTTTCGGAGAACGCGCTGATGATCACCCTGAGGGAGCTTTTCATCATTCTCGGTTGGGTTGCCTTGTGGAGGCCTGCCGAGCTGCTGCTGTACGAATGGCGTCCGTATGAGCACAACGCCAAATTGTTCGAGCGGATAACCCGCTGTTCCGTAGAAGTGACGACAGGTTAGCGGATCGCGGTTAATGATTGAACGGGCAGAAAGTTTTCACATCAGGATACTACGGTGTACCG
>DATMHB010000565.1:0-2581 GCA_035555175.1 Flavisolibacter sp.
CCCGGCAGGATAGACCAGGACCTGGAAACGATCACATTTGTATTGATCGATGAGGAAACGGCCGGCATCATCACGCTTGCCGACGCAGTACGCGAAACATCAAAAGATGCCATCCTGCAATTAAAGCAAATGAACATCAAATCCTTCCTTTTAACGGGCGATAATGACAGGATCGCCAGCGCGGTAGCGCATCATTTAGAAATGGATGGATATTTGGCGAATGTGTTGCCGCATGACAAGCAAGAGAAAGTAAAGGAGTTCCAGGAGAAAGGCGAGATTGTAGGTATGACTGGCGATGGCGTAAATGACGCACCGGCCCTGGCTCAGGCGGACGTTGGCATAGCTGTTGGATCAGGAACGGACGTTGCAGCGGAAACCGCAGATATAATTCTCGTAAACAGCGATCCAAACGACGTCGTTCAAATGATTTCATTTGGAAAGGCTACGCATAGAAAAATGATACAAAACCTTTCATGGGCTGTGGGCTATAACGTGATAGCCATTCCATTGGCCGCCGGCGTGCTATATCCGTATTTTACGCTGAGTCCTGCCGCGGGCGCTGTGCTCATGAGCCTCAGCACTGTCATCGTAGCGATCAATGCACAACTTCTCAGACGAAAGCTTTGAATGCGGGCATAAGCAAACATGAACAAACCGCACACCGGAACGGCGCCGCAGTTTGTTTGTGAATTGGAGATCCGCCAATATTTTCAAATCAAAGCCGTATAGTCAGTTGCAGGGCTTGAAATAATCATATTCTCCGTTTTCAAGGTTCTTGACGCTAAATATGCTCTTCTCTAAGACATATATCCTTCCCGCATATTCCTTAAACCTTTTCTCGTCAGGATCATCGGTGTAAATTTTTCCTTTTCTGATGACGCCATGAATGACTTGCACATAATCCTTGTATAAATACGTAATCCTGATTTTAGTGGCCGTTATCAAAATTTTGTATCTGGCTTTCCGATAATTGGAACAGTAAATTTTTTCCCCTTTCTCCAGGCTGATCGCAACCGGGCGAGGGAGCGAGTCGGCGTTAAAAGCAAGCTGCGGAACGTCTGTTGCATCAGACAGTTTTGAAAGGCTGCAGAAAATCACAATGAGAAGGATGTTTTTCATAAGAGTGTTAATATAAAACGCAGAACACAGTCGTGCAAATTTTTAAAAGAGCTCCACGCGATCTTCCCGGCCTACGGGAGATGTCTTTCAAAGCCAGGTTTTCATCACGAGTCCGAACAGCGCCGCGGCAATTATAATTAGGGGCTCCTGCATCTTTTTAAAGCGCATCAGCAGCAGCATAACTAAAACGGCAACGGCTACCGAAACAAGGTCGATAAACTGTCGCCTGGCCAGCACCACCACAGCACCTGCGATGGCGCCTACCGCAGCTGCGGTGACGCCATCGATAAATGCTTTCAGAGATTTATTCTTTCCGTATTTTTTAAAATAAGGTGCTGGCAGGATGGTGAACAGGTAACACGGAAGGAATGTAGCAAGGGCTGCTACGCAGGCTCCGGGAAACCCTGCGATCAGGTAACCAATAAATCCGACCGTGATCACCACAGGCCCCGGTGTGATCATAGCCACTGCTACAGCATCGAGGAACTGGCGGTCGTTTAGCCAATGGTTTTCTTTAACTACACCACCGTAGAGGAAGGGCACGATGGCGAGGCCACTGCCAAAGACAAAGGCACCGGCTTTTAGAAAGAAAAAGCCGATCTGAAAAAGCCGCTCGTTGTAGGGAACGGACGCCGAGACCTGAAGAAAAAAAGGAACCAAGAAAAAACTGTTACTGTGTTTGAAAAAGGGCTGGGTCCTGATCAGCCATGTCACAACTCCCGCGCCGAGCACGAGCCAGAGGTTTTCAGACTCAGTGATCACTGTAAATATGGCTACAACGGTAAAGATGATCCAGAGAAGCCGATCTTTGTCAAGTGTTTTTTTACTCAGTTTATAACCGCTTACCGTTATGATCCCGATCACGGCGGCGCCTACTCCATAGAAGACGGCCTGCATCCAGGGAAGACCTCCAAACTTCAGATAGAAAAAGCCAAGCAGGACAACGATCAGAAAAGAGGGGAGGACAAATGCCACGCCCGCTATTGTTGCGCCAATCACCTTGTAGTCTACGTAACCAATGTAAATCCCTAACTGTGCCGCCAGCGGGCCAGGCGCAAGTTGCGCAAGCGCGAGTCCCTCTTTGTAATCTTCTTCGGAGATCCATTTTTTTTGCTCCACCAAGTCGCGGTGCATATAACCAACCAGCGCGACAGGACCGCCAAAGCCGAGCACTCCTAATTTTAAGAAGTAGGTGGCGAGATCTGTTAAACGATAAGCTGGCTGCCTTACTGCTGACATGGAACCTTTTTTATTTTCGCCATTGCTGAATCAATACTTCCTTTTCTTCAGCGAGCAACCTAGCCCGGCGCATTTTGCAAGCAGATTGTTGCTGGTCGCCTGAGCAGGAGACAGTCATTATCAGCAGCATCATGGTGAAGATTGTATTCTTGTTACCCGGGTCATCAATGATTGTCCATATTCATGTTCATAGCCCCGGTCTGCTTTTTACCCGTTTGATCCA
>DATMHB010000566.1:0-7920 GCA_035555175.1 Flavisolibacter sp.
ATCCGAGGAGGATCGTATTTGCAGAAGCCGATAATGTCAAGATCCTGAAAGCGGCGCAGATCGTTATAGATGAAGGCATCGGCTATCCCATCCTCCTTGGCGACGAGAACAAGATCGGCATGATCGCAAGCGCCAATGGCATCGACCTCGAAGGACTTCCCATCTTTGATCCGCGCAGCGACGCCATGGAAGAAAAACGCAATGAATATGGTGAGATCTTCTTCAAAAAAAGAAACCGCAGGGGATTCAATTATTACGAATCAAAAAAAATAATGAAGGACCGCAACTATTTTGGTTGCATGATGGTAGAAACGGGCGACGCAGATGCGATGATCTCCGGTCTTTCCAAGAATTATCCCGACACCATCCGGCCCGCCATTCAATGCATCGGAATGGAAGAAGGAACTGCAAGGATCGCCGGCATGTATCTCATGCTCACGAAGAAGGGTCCGTTGTTCCTTGCCGACACTACGGTCAATTTCAATCCTACCGCGCAGGAGCTTGCCGATATCACCCTGCTTGTAGCGAAGGAAGTAAGGCATTTCAATATAATTCCAAGGATCGCCATGCTTAGCTATTCCAACTTTGGAAGCAGCAATTCGCCCGAAGCGCGCCTGGTTGCGGAGGCACGGCGTATTGTAAAACAGCAGATGCCGCAGTTGATCGTGGATGGTGAAATGCAGGCGAGCGTTGCGTTTAACAATGAGCTGCTGAAAGAGAATTATCCCTTTAGTGAGCTTGTGGACAAGGATGTGAACACCCTTATCTTCCCCAATCTTACCGCGGGTAACGTTGCTTACAACCTCCTAAAGGAACTCGGGGCCGCCGATGCCATCGGACCTATACTATTGGGATTAAAAAAACCAGTTCATATTTTGCAGTTGGGAAGTTCGGTCCGGAATATTGTGAATATGGCTACGATCGCCATTGTTGACGCACAGCTGAAAAGCCAGATATCGGCAGAAGATGCCGTGGAACGCTCACCATGGTGGAAGCGGTTCAAGCGAAAGAAAGAAGAAAATTTAAGGTGACCCGGACATAAACAATGATCTATGACCTTATTCAGTGAAATCGGCCGTTATTTATTAATGCTGAAAAGCATGTTTTCCAAACCGGAGAACTGGAAGATGTATTGGAAAGAGTTCATGCACCAGTGCGCCGAGATCGGCATCGGATCGCTTGGCATTGTGGTGATCATATCATTTTTTATGGGCGCCGTATCCACTGTGCAAACGGCGTATCAGCTCACCAGTCCCTTCATTCCCAAATACACGATCGCTCAGGTGGTGCGTGATACGGTGATCCTTGAATTTGCTCCTACGCTCGTATCTATTGTACTTGCTGGCGTGATCGGTTCCAAGATCGCCGGTGAGCTGGGCAATACGAGAGTATCAGAACAGATCGATGCACTCGAGATCATGGGCATCAACACAAAAGCTTATCTGGTGCTTCCAAAGATCATTGCTTCCCTTATTGTGATTCCGATGCTGATCATATTGGCTGCAATGCTTGGCATCTGGGGCGGACAACTCGCCGGAAGCTTTTCAGGTATACTTTCCAGTGATGAATATCACAAAGGACTTCTCATGGGCTTTGTCCCATACAACATAGTTTTCTCGATGGCGAAGGCCTATACGTTTGCATTCCTGTTGTCCAGCATACCTGCCTATTATGGCTACCATGTAAAAGGCGGCGCACTCGAGATCGGAAGGGCAAGTACAAAGTCGGTGGTGGTAAGCTGCGTGGCCATCCTGTTTGCAGATTACATTCTCGCCGCCATCCTTTTGTAATATGCGAAGGAAAGCCGTTCTTTTTTTCTTATTTCTCAGCCTCCTCAATCTTGTCATTGTTTTTCTAAGGGATGCTTTTCAATACCAGCCCTTTTCTTCTCCGGCTGCATTGTATGCTCCCTGCGATGAGAAATGTTCGAAAAAATGGAACCAGTACGTCAACGATTTCCCACGGGAAGAACTGGCTGCCGCTAGGAACATCAGTGACAGTGTGGTTGCAGGAAAGGCGCCTACGGAAGACAAAGTGATGGCGATCGGGCTATTTATTTACAATCGCTTTAAAGGTCAGATGGGACGTCCATCGGCTGAGCTCCTGCGATCTTCGCCATTCAGGCAGTATCAACAACTGGCTGCTTCCGATTCAGTGAAGCTGTGGTGCGGGAATTTTGCAGAGATATTTTCCTGGTTCTGCTGGTCGCACGGCATTGTGTGCAGGAATATTGAAGTGATGAACCCGGGCAACCATCATGTGCTGAACGAATGTTACATTCCCGAGTCCGGCCGGTGGGTACTGGTTGATCTCACCAACAATCTGCTGATGGCGCAGAGCAAAGAACAACGACTGAACTTATATGAGATGATGAAGGCATTAAAGGCACGTACTGTGGTCAGCGGCCTGCATGCATCAGGCGATTCCGTGAGTGTTGAGCTGCTTGATCCCGCAACCTCATATATCCAAAATTTTTATCAGGCAGATCATCCGTATTTTTATTATCACAGGGTGGACAATGAAAAAGTATACCGCACGGGAAGTAAATTGGTACGTTATTTCCTTCCCCTGTCCTGGTATGAGATCCTGGAACTGAAAAAACAAAGCAACCTTCCTTTTTATTTAAAGGAAGTTTTTAGTTTATTGTGGTTGATTTCGTTGATCATGCTCCTGGTTTCGCGAAAGAAATTACGCTATGATTGAAATAAAAAATCTGAAGAAGGGATTTGGCGGCAAGACGGTTTTGGACGGCGTGGACGTTACCATGAAAACCGGTCAGTGTAACCTCATCATTGGGTCGAGTGGTAGCGGTAAGACCGTGTTCATGAAATGCCTGGTTGGATTATTTCAACCGGACAGCGGCGATATTCTTTATAGTGGCAAGAACTTCACCCAAATGAACGCGGATCAGAAAAAAGAGATCAGGAAAGAGATCGGCATGCTGTTCCAGGGCGCTGCACTGTTCAGCAGTATGACCGTTGAAGAGAATATTGTCTTTCCACTCGATATGTTTACAAAGGAAACAAGGAAGAAAAAGATCGACAGGGTGAATGAAGTGCTGGAAAGAGTGAACCTGAAAGGAGCAAATAAAAAATTCCCGGCCGAGTTAAGCGGCGGTATGATGAAGCGCGTAGGTATTGCAAGAGCCATCGTACTTAATCCTAAATACCTTTTTGTGGACGAGCCCAATTCCGGCCTCGACCCGCAGACCTCGGGCCTTATTGACAAACTGATTAAAGAAATTACCGTCGAGTACAATATTACTACGGTAGTCAATACCCACGATATGAACAGTGTGATGGAGATCGGAGACCACATCCTGTACATGTATCAGGGCCATAAGGAATGGGAAGGGAATAATAAAGAGATCATCTTCAGCAAGAATGAGAGGCTGAACGAATTCATTTTTGCATCCGAGTTCCTGCGCGATGCGAAAGATATGCGGATGCTGGAAGAAACCGGCAAGATCGCGAACGAGCGCGACATGGAACAACTCACCGATGATGAAGCGCCCACGCTGGTGCCGCCGCCCGATGAAGATGCATAGGTGTTGCGCGAAAGCGCTTCGAGGGGGTTTCGCACAAAGACGCCCAGAACGCAAAGCACGCCAACGAAGCACTGTAAGGCCAGCTCTCGAAGCACTAGTGCCCTTTTGCTCTCGGTTCTGTACTCGCTCTCTGCTCTGTTACCCCACTGTCTGCTTTGTTACTCCGCTCCGTTTTCCGCTCTCTGTCTGAACCTCCTCATTCCTGTTGGCCCCCTTTGGGAAAATTACAGGGCTTAAATGAGCTGACCATGTGTGTTTTCTTTTATAAAAAGAGAATATTCTCTAAAACAACTGGTCTGGTTGATTTCTATCCCAGCATCAATACTACTATCAACTTTAGTTGCGTCGCACCCTGCACTACATAACATCTACGAAGCACTAACTAAGACTGCATTAAAGCATTAAATGCCGAAATTCTTTCTACCCGCTGTTCGAACAGAGGATCTGGTCCAGCGCCTTATTTCCGTGGGTATCTTAACGACATTTATTCTTTAAAGAAGGCCTAACGGAATACAGCGCCCTTTGGTCCGTCGCATAGCACGAAGAGGAGACTTTGACCTTAAGACCTTCGAATAACAGAGTGGTGCAGAGCGCCGATTCATCAGAGGCGGCCTTTGGATTTAAAGACTGGCGCGCATTGAATCGGCTTGAACTTTTGGCCCCACCTTTTGTTTCAAGACAAAAGGTTGGAAAAAGAAACTACGATTCGTTTAAGGAAACTCCACAATAGAGAACAGTGCGGGATCCCTTCAGGAGACCCACGCACGAAGTGGAAAAAGAAAATAACAACCGTTAAGGAAACATCGTTTAAAAGAGGCAGCACCACCAACAGCGTGGACTAATCTTATTGAATAATGAATTCCCCCTCCCTCTCTTTCTCCGCCCTGCGTAGTCGCCCGCCCATCAACAACCACAGGCGCATAAGATTAACTTTTTTGTATCGCGGCAGCCTTCACTCTTAACACCAGTTTAAAAATAGGCTGTTGAAATTTGATCAGACATTATTCACTTCAAAACCATGTACCATGACCAAAATCTACACAACGCTTCTCTTCTCTTCGGTTTTATTTTCCTGCGGCCTTCATATCAATTACCTCGGAACAACCAGTGCACCCACGCAAAAAGTCGACGTATTTGTTGATCCTGCTGCCATTAAAAGGCCTTTTACCGTGGTTGGCAAAGGATATGCCGACCGCGCCTTCGGCGACAACACAAAGAACCTGCAGCCCAAAGCTGTTCGCATGGCAATGGAAAAAGGTGCTGATGCCATTCTGTTCCAGGATCTTTATGTAACGGAAGACAAATCCACCGTGTATACTTCGGTGCGAAAGACGGATAGTTCGGGAAGGAGTTCGGTGCTTCTTCGCAACAGTTCTTCAAGCCCGATAGTCAACTCGAAGGTGGATATTCTATTTTTAAAATACGACTAGGTTTTTGCACGGATTTAAACGCACAAGGTGCAAACTGCGCAGGGCTTCTTTGCGCCCTGTCTGCATCCATTACCGTTCTTTGCCTCTAAATTCACATTCAATCTTCCGCTGCACTCCCTGCGAATTCCTTACTTTTGCCGGACTTTAAAATTCGATATGAGCATCCTCGTAAATAAAAATTCCAAAATTTTAGTTCAGGGTTTTACCGGTACGGAAGGAACTTTTCATGCTTCCCAGATGATCGAATATGGAACCAATGTGGTGGGCGGAGTTACACCCGGCAAGGGTGGCACAACGCACCTCGACCGCAGGGTATTTAATACTGTTGCCGACTGCGTAAAACAGGCAGGGGCCAATGTTTCCATCATCTTTGTACCGCCTGCCTTTGCGGGTGATGCCATCATGGAGGCAGCCGACGCGGGCGTTGAGCTGATCGTTTGCATCACCGAAGGCATTCCTGTGCAGGATATGGTGAACGTGAAGGATTTTCTGGCCGGCAAAAATGCAAGGCTTATCGGACCCAATTGCCCGGGCGTCATTACGGCCGATGAATGCAAGGTCGGCATCATGCCCGGCTTTGTTTTCAAGAAAGGAAAGATCGGTATCGTATCAAAATCGGGCACGCTCACATATGAAGCCGCAGACCAGGTGGCGAAGGCCGGCCTTGGAATTTCAACTGCAGTTGGCATCGGAGGCGATCCCATCATCGGTACTACAACAAAGGAAGCCGTAGAGTTATTTATGAATGACAAGGACACGGATGCCATTGTCATGATCGGCGAGATCGGCGGAGGCATGGAAGCAGAAGCTGCACGCTGGATAAAGGAAACCGGCAATAAGAAACCTGTGGTTGGATTCATTGCAGGACAGACAGCTCCTCCCGGCCGCCGCATGGGTCACGCAGGAGCTATTGTCGGAGGCGCAGAAGATACAGCTGCCGCTAAAATGAAGATCATGGAAGAATGTGGTATTCACGTGGTGCAAAGCCCCGCCGACATTGGCAAAACGATGCCCAAAGTGTACAAAAAATAAGATCGAAACATGTCGAAATAAAAAGCCCCGGCGATAACGTCGGGGCTTTTTATTCAGCAACAAATATTAATACTGGTAATTATAATTGCTCCTTATATACTCATCGAGCTGATCACGGCTGCTCTGGCTATTCAACAAATCGTAGATCTGGCGGAAGTTCGCCTGGTCTGTGATATTGTCAAACGATAATTTCGCCAGCTCAAGCCTGTTGCTTTCACTGCTCACCAGACCAATGATCTGTCTTGCCTGGCTCGTGGTAAAATAATTTGACGACTGGTTAAACGCATCGCGCGCAGTTGACATCTTCATTCCCGGCAACCACTGTTTCCTGATGTTGTCATAAATGGTATTAAAGGAAGCTTCGGTCATCGGCGTGTGCGTAGTACCGTAATTGCGGTTATACGGGTCGTTAGTATTATAGTTGTAATTGGAATTGTTGTTAGCAGCAAATCTCGCTAATTCATCGCGGCTGGCTTGCTTGCCAAACAATTGATACAGGTCGCTGAAGCTCGCGGGATCAACGAGGTTGTCATAAGAAAGCTTTGCAAGTTCAAGCCTTCCAGCTTCAGAATTTACAAGGCGGATGATCCTGCTTGCCTGTTCGGTGCTAAAATAATAACTGCTGTTGTTGAAAGCATCACGTGCGGCGGAAAGCTTGGAAGACTGGCTCCATCTACCCGAAATGGTCTTGTAGATCCTGTCATAATCATACGAGCTCATTGGTGAGCGGTATGTATTGCCCGGATACGTGTTGGGGTAGTTATTGTTGGGATAAGTATTGGGATAATTGTTTGGATAGTTGTTGTTCGGATTGTTATTATTCGGATAATTGTTGTAATTATTCCTCACATAGGAGTCAAGCTCATCACGGCTCGCCTGCGTACTGAACAGGTCGTATAACTGTGTGAAGCTGCTAGGATCCACGAGATTGTCGTACGAGATCTTGGCGAGCTCAAGCCTGTCGCGTTCAGAAGAGAATAACCGCAATATCTCACGCGTCTGAACGGTAGTAAAGTAATTGTAATTATTGTTGAATGCCTCCCTTGCCGCAGACAGCTTCGAGCTTGTGAGCCATTGGCCGCGAATGTCGTCATATAATTGCTGAAAATTCGCTGAGCTCATGGGTGTACGGTATGTGTCGTCGGGAGAACCATATGCACTGTTGTTGCTGATCTCCTCTCTCGTTACGCTGCCGTTAGCGCCAATGGTGAGGCGAATGTCCTGGTCATAATTCAGGTTGAACGTTGAGGAATACACCTGCTTGCTTATCCCTCTCCTATTTGTTCTAAAGATCTGCACCGTGTGCTGTCCGTTCTGCAGGTTCAGCACCAGTTCATTGTTGGCGCCCGTTGTGTAATCGTTTGACGAGTAAGATCTGCCGTCAACAACAGCCTGGTAATCCCTGTTGCCATTGAAGACGATCCTGATCGTTCCTGCCGATGCAGATATAGTCAGGAACGTGCCTATCATCAAGCTTAAAATGGTTTTCATAATCTTTTCCTCCACTATCTGGTTTTATAAGTTTATATACACGATAAAACAAAGTGCATACCATAGTAGAGCTCAAGCAGACCGGGCAGGAAACAGAAGCTCAATGCATGTAAAAAAAAGCCCCGACACTACGGCCGGGGCGGGTTCAAGTTTCCATAAGTATATATTCAGTCCAATGTTGTCAAGTTGAAGCCCCTACCGTGGTAAGGGCTCCGTCGCATTCAGTAAGTACGAATTAGTGCGTGTAATGCCTTACCTAACTCCATCAATCACCTTAATACCTGGAGTTATATCTTGTATAGTTGTCCAACTCTGCTTGTCCCCTATACGAGAACTGATCATATAACTGTCTGAAATTTTGTTGATCCACCACTTTTACAAAAGCCAGTTTGGCGAGTTCAAGCCTGTCATTTTCAGAAG
>DATMHB010000567.1:0-5877 GCA_035555175.1 Flavisolibacter sp.
TACACTTTGCATTCTCTCCTCATCTTGTTTGGTCCGCCTCGTGTCTCGCGGTCAACAACAGGATCTTCGTCTATAATGAATTAGCGGACACGGGGATTTAGAATCCTTTCATTGATATCCCCGTATCCGTCGAAAATCCAAAGCACGAGGAGACAGGGGTGAACATCAGAGGTTGAAACGGAAAGAAGCTTCTAATATACTTTGCGTTCTCTGCTTTGCGTCCTCCGCGCCCTTTGCGTTTAATTTCCCTTTTGCGGAGTTACCTTAATGGTTGTTATTTTCTTTTTCCAACCTTTTGTCTTGAAACAAAAGGTGGAGCCAAAAGTTCAAGCCGATTCAATGCGCGCCAGTCTTTAAATCCCTAGGCCGCCTCTGATGAATCGGCGCTCTGCACCACTCTGAATTTGGACGGTCTTAAGGATCAAGACTCCTACTCGTGCTATGCGACGCAACGAAAGGCGCTGTATTCCGTTAGGCCTTCTTTAAAGAATAAATGTCGTTAAGATACCCACGGAAATAAGGCGCTGGACCAGATCCTCTACTCGAACAGAGGATAGCGGGCATTTCGGCATTTAATACTTTAATGCAGCCAGAGCCATTGCTTCGTAGAAATGATTGCGTACGTATAGTAAACGTCCCGCTTTAGGATTTTTTAATTTTGACTTTTGAATTTTGAATTTGTCATGCCGCGCGGGATGAATTTTGAATTTCTTCGCGTGCATGCGCGAAGCCATCCCGAAATTTGTAATATTGGCCTTCATGAAATATCTCAGGGTCCTTTATGTACAGGTCATCATCGGTATCGTGGCCGGTATATTGGTGGGTGTTTTCTTTCCTTCTTTTGCTCCAACGGGAAAATTGATCAGCGAGATCTTTATCAACATGATCAAGATGGTGATCGCACCCGTGATTTTTTTTACTGTGGTGCTTGGGATTGCCGGTGCCGGCGACCTGAAAAAAGTAGGAAGGGTGGGAGGCAAAGGATTGATCTATTTTGAAGCGGTCACCACTCTTGCACTTGTGATCGGCCTCGTTGTGGCAAATCTTGTAAAGCCCGGTCATGGCATTCCGTCGGAGCACTTGCCGCCGGCTGATCTTTCAAAATATTCCGGTGCTGCCAATGGTATGAACTGGGGAGAATTTATTTCGAACATCGTTCCTCCCAATATCATCGAAGCATTTGCAAAGGGTGAGATCATCCAGATCCTGTTTTTCGGAGTGCTCTTCAGTATTGGTCTTAAAAACCTGGGATCTTCCGGACAAAGCCTGACGAATAGTTTTGAGAAGATCAACAAGGTCCTCTTCCATATTCTCAGGATCATCATGCGGGTGAGTCCTGTAGGTGCATTCGGCGGAATGGCATACACTATCGGAAAGTTCGGCTTCGCCAGTCTTCTTGTGCTGGGAAAGCTGATGGCTTCATTTTATCTCACCGCTCTCTTATTCATTTTTATTGTACTCAATCTGATTGCGCGCTATTTCGGATTTAGTCTTTGGAAACTCCTTGGATACATCAAGGCCGAAATTCTGATCGTTTTTGGTTCAAGCAGCAGTGAGTCCGTTCTTCCAAATCTCATTCAGAAACTGGAAGCCGCCGGCTGCGATAAGTCCGTGGTGGGACTGATCATTCCAACGGGTTATAGTTTCAATCTTGACGGTACGACGATCTATCTGAGCATGTCGGTTATTTTTCTTGCGCAGGTTTTTAATGTGCCGCTTTCGTTAGGGCAACAGCTCACGATCATTGGCATTCTCATCGTCACAAGCAAAGGTGCTGCGGGTGTAACGGGCAGTGGATTCCTTGTGCTTACTTCAACGCTTACCGCCATGAAAGTAGTGCCGGTGGAAGGCCTTGCACTGCTGATAGGTGTCGACCGGTTTATGAGTGAGGCCAGGGCCATTACGAATATGATCGGCAATACGGTGGCGACGGTGGTTATTGCGCGGAGCGAAAATGCGGTAGACCTGCCCATTTACAGGCGCGTTGTGGAAGGAGGACAAACAGAAACAGAAACAGAAAGAGAAAGAGAAAGAAGCGTTCATTAAGCTTAGTCCTTTAGGTTTTGACTTTTGACTTTTGAATTTTGAATTGTTACAGCGGCTGACGGCTTTGGGCGAACCCTGCTCTTTTCTGCGCATCTGATCCATATTTGTGTTCCTCATTATTGTAACTTCGCCCCGCATTTTATAATTAAACTTAGTTCTATGAGTACAGTAAAAGTTGCCATCAATGGTTTCGGAAGGATCGGACGCCTGGTTTTTCGCCAGATCTACAATATGGGAGATATTGAAGTGGTTGCGGTCAATGACCTCACCAGCCCGAAAGTTCTGGCTCACCTGCTGAAATATGATTCAGCCCAGGGAAGGTTCAATGAAGACGTAAAGGCAACAGAGAATTCAATTGTGGTCAATGGCAAAGAGATCAAGATATATGCACAAAAGGATCCGTCGCAGATACCATGGGGTCAGCATGGGGTTGACGTAGTCCTTGAGTGTACCGGCTTCTTTACCGACAAGGCAAAAGCCGAGGCCCACCTTCAGGCTGGCGCTAAAAAAGTGGTGATCTCCGCCCCTGCAACCGGCGACCTCAAGACCATCGTGTTCAATGTGAATCATCAGATCCTCGATGGCTCTGAAACCGTGATCAGCTGCGCATCCTGCACTACCAACTGTCTTGCACCGATGGCAAAAGTGCTGGAAGATACCTACGGCATCGTGGCGGGGTTGATGACTACGGTTCACGCATACACCAATGACCAGAATACACAGGATGCACCGCATCCGAAAGGCGATCTGCGCAGGGCCAGGGCTGCTGCACATAATATCGTTCCCAACAGTACCGGCGCGGCAAAAGCAATCGGCCTTGTGCTGCCAAGCCTGAAAGGCAAGCTGGATGGAACGGCGCAAAGAGTTCCCACACTGACGGGTTCACTCACGGAGCTTACTGTGGTGCTTGGCAAGAAGACCACTGCGGAAGAAGTGAATAAAGCCATGAAAGCTGCCTCTAACGAAAGCTTCGGATACACCGAAGACGAGATCGTAAGCAGCGACATCATCGGTATCACCTTTGGCAGTCTTTTCGACGGTACACAAACGAAAGTGCAAACCGTTGGAGATACACAATTGGTGCGTACGGTGAGCTGGTACGATAATGAAATGAGCTATGTGTCGCAGTTGGTACGCACGGTGCACTACTTCGCGAAACTCATCAAAAAATAGATCGGTTCAACGCCAAGAGCGCAGAGAACGCAGAGTTTTCGCAAAGTGGCTTCGTGCTTTCTTTGCGCCTTCTTCGCGGTGCTTTGCGCTCTTTGCGTTTAACATTTACACTGTATCGTCACAGACGACTTTTTATTGAGAGCAATTTTGCCTTTACCTTTAATCATATTTCCAAATCAAGACCATGAGCAAGTTCACGGATTATAATTTTAAAGGCAAGAAAGTATTGATCAGAGTGGACTTCAATGTTCCCCTCGACGAAAGCTTCAAGATTACCGATGATACAAGAATGAGGGCCACCATACCCACGATCAAAAAAATTACGGGCGATGGGGGAAGCGTGATCCTGATGTCACACCTGGGACGCCCCAAAGACGGTCCCACAGAAAAATATTCACTCAAACACCTGGTAAAACATCTCGGCAAACTTTTAGGACAAGATGTTCTGTTCGCCAATGATTGCATAGGTGAAGAGGCTTACACAAAAGCAGGGCAATTGAAGCCGGGCGAGGTGCTGTTGCTGGAGAACCTCAGATTTTATAAGCAGGAAGAAAAAGGCGATAAGGAATTTGCACAAAAGCTTGCCAGGCTTGGCGACGTATACGTGAACGACGCATTTGGTACGGCGCACAGGGCGCATGCTTCAACCGCCGTTATTGCACAATTCTTTGCGCCCGCGGATCGCATGTTCGGACTCGTTATGGAAGGAGAAGTGGCCAGTGCTGAAAAAGTCCTGAAAGGAGCCGAGAAACCTTTTACGGCGATCATCGGCGGCGCCAAGGTTTCGGATAAGATCCTCATTATTGAGAACCTCCTCGAAAGAGCGACCGATATTATCATCGGCGGCGGAATGGCCTACACTTTTTTTAAGGCCATGGGCGGTCACATTGGCAAATCGCTGGTAGAAGAAGACCGACTCGGTACGGCTACCGAACTGCTGAAGAAGGCCGAAGCCAGGGGTGTTACCATCCATCTGCCCGCGGACTCGATCATTGCCGACAAGTTTGCAGAAGACGCCAATATTTCCTCGGCCCTTAGCAATACAATACCGGAAGGCTGGATGGGCCTTGACGTAGGTGCACTGGCCTGCGATACTTTCTCGAAAGTGATTCATGATTCCAAAACAATTTTATGGAATGGGCCCATGGGTGTATTTGAGATGGAGAAATTTCAGCACGGAACAAAAACCGTAGCACAGGCAGTGGCCGAGGCTACTCAGAAGGGAGCGTTTTCTCTTGTTGGTGGCGGAGACAGTGTTGCCGCGGTCAACCAGTTTGGCTATGCGGAAAAAGTCAGTTATGTGTCTACAGGCGGAGGCGCGATGCTGGAATATTTTGAAGGCAAAGAATTGCCGGGCATCGCTGCCGTAAAATGACAGATTAGCATCCGTTAAACATGGTGTGCAATTTGATAGAACTCAACCGTTCTTTCGTTTTCAATAATTAAATTCAAAAAAATGAGACGTACTAGTCCGATTCTTTTAATTGTTTTGGGCCTTGTTGTTATACTGATATTCTGGGGATGCAGTGGTTATAATGGCCTTGTAAGCCAGGATGAAAATGTAAAAAAAGTCTGGAACGATGTTCAGACCCAATATCAACGGAGAAATGACCTGATCCCAAATCTGGTGAATACCGTCAAAGGAGAAGCGAATTTTGAAAGGGGAACGCTTACGGATGTGATCAATGCCCGCGCCCGCGCCACTTCCATGCAGATCAATCCTGATAATCTCACCAATGAGAATGTTGAAAAATTCCAACAGGCACAGGCACAGCTATCCGGCGCATTAAGCCGGCTGCTGGTAACTGTTGAACAATATCCGACACTTCGCGCGAATGATGCCTTCCGCAATCTGCAAGCCGAACTGGCGGGAACTGAAAATCGCATCAGTGTAGCACGCAGGGATTTCAATGGCGCAGTGCAGGATTATAATACAAGAGTGCGCAGGTTCCCAACCAATCTGGTCGCAGGCGTAATGGGCTTCCATCCACGCACGGGCTTTACTGCCGACCAGGGGGCACAGAATGCCCCGAGAGTGGATTTCGGTAACCAGCAAACACAGCCCGCACCTTCCGTTAACCTGGACTCAACAAAAAAATAAGCTGTGTCTATTTTCCCCTGGAAAAAGAAAAAGGAATTCTTCACTCCGGAAGAAAAGCAGCAGCTTGTTGAAGCGATCAATCAGGCCGAGCAGCGCACAAGCGGCGAAGTACGCGTCTTCATTGAATCGAAATGCCGTTTCGTTGACGCACTCGACAGAGCGCAGGAAATTTTCTTTAAGCTGAAAATGCAGGAGACCGAGCAGCGCAACGCAACATTGATCTATGTGGCCGTGAAGGACCGGCAGGCAGCTGTGTATGGTGACGAAGGCATTCATCTCAAAGTGGGCAAGGCCTGGTGGGAGGATGTCGTAGCCAGGATGCTGCTTGAATTCAGGGATCAGAAGCTGGCCGATGGTGTTTGCAAGGGCATCACGCTGCTCGGTGAAGCGCTCCAATTTCATTTCCCCTACAACAGAGACACGGATAAAAACGAGCTGCCCGATGAAATAGTTTTTGGCAGGTAAGCAAATGAAGAAATTAGCACTCATTTTAAGTTTATTGTTTTCCGTTTGCGCCAGCGCCCAGGTGGAAAGGTATATTCCCGATCCTCCCAATC
>DATMHB010000568.1:0-3026 GCA_035555175.1 Flavisolibacter sp.
ATAAAAATTGGTTTTGTTGGGATGTATCAAATGCTGAACTAATACACTCAACGCTACCTGCTGATCCAGATAACATAATAGTTCCAGATAGCTGGGAGTGATTTAGTTTCAATTCATTAAAGCTGCCTTCTATTTGGAGTCCGCCTCTGATAGCGCAATTGTGAATTCTAATACTTGTTTGGCCCATGATTGATTCGAAAGAGACTTCATCCGCGAAACCGCAATTATTTATTTCAAAGGAAAAACTGTTGTGAGATGTTTCTATTCGAAGCTGGCCTCTGAATTCACATCCCTCTATTACCACTTTCTTGTTCATTCCAGACTCAAAAGTGTGTAGAACATTTCCGACTATGATACAATTCCTAATTTCTGGCTGCGGCTGTAGTAGGTGCTGAATAACATTATGTTCTGTGATTTCAGTCATGTCTTTTCGTGGTCGTTACAGTGTAGCGATAATGATGAGCGCTATTTCAAGCTAATTATGCCGTTCTTTTTTTCGTATCGGTTAATGTATTCTTGGATGGCATCGTTTACGAGATCGGTTCGCGTGACGTCCTTATCCTGGTTAACTGATTCTTTTCGAGCGATCTTATCCAGCTTTTGAATATTCGATGTTTTAGTAAAGAGTGTAAACCGCTCGTTTTTCTCTTTTCGGCGTCAGAAGTATTTTTAGCTATATTGCTAAACTACATAATATTTGTAATACGGTAGTATAAAAAGCGGTACCAAGAATAGAAGTCCCAGCCCCTTCCTAAATAAGACAAGCATTGAATGCTTACCTGAAAAAAAATAGAGCCGCGTCTTAACAAATCGATAAGCGAATATTGACAAAGCTTTAGAATGGTCTATATACTTTTCGATTCTTAACCGTCTTTACCATGCTTTCTCCTGAGCAATTTAATACGCTGTGCCAGCCAGAGCGCTATGCCATCCTGAAGGACCACGGTGTTTTTCTAGGTGTTTCCACAGTGCACGGCGTTTTTAAAGTCGTCCTCTTTCAACTATTCAATTTTTACGCAGAGGTATGGTTGAATCAGAAAACCGGCGAGTTGTTGAAGACATGGGCGTTTACATCCTACTCAAAACTGGATGCTTACTTGAACGATATGCCTTCAACCGGTGAATTCTTTCCAAAGTATCCATATCTGGTCGGAGTTTTTCCTGGCCACCTGCACACATCAACTTTAGTCCTCGTTGTTACAAAAGGTACATTTTGTCCAGCCGAGCGCTTTTGCATTCAGAATATTCTCCTAAACTTTTCCCTTGCTTGCTTCTGCCGTTAACAATCAGCCGGACGTTGGCTGGCTTTTGCTGTACGTGCCATGATTCTTTCCGCGATTACTAAATCTTTAATGTTTAAATCGATAATTTAGGCCCGTGAAATTCTACATTAAGAACATGGTTTGCAACCGTTGCATTTTGGTGGTACAGCAGGAATTGGAGAGGGCAGGACTCAAGCCTTTGTCGGTCAGCCTTGGCGAAGTGGAGCTTGAACGGGACCCGGGTCAGAAGGCGCTTGACAATCTTGCCGTAAGGCTCAATGCACTTGACTTTGAAATCCTGGATGACCAGAAAAAAAAGCAGATCGAAAAGATTAAAAACCTTTTGATCGCGCAGGTGCGAACAGGCCATATCCCGGAACATTTCAGCCTTGCGGATTTTTTAAGCGCGAAATTGCATAAGGAGTACAGCCAGATCAGCCGCCTTTTCTCTGAAGTGGAGAGTGTCACCATTGAACAGTTTTTCATCCTCCAGAAAATTGAAAAGGTAAAAGAATGGCTTGTTTATAAAGAATTGACATTAAGCGAAATTGCCTGGAAGCTGGGATACAGCAGCGTCGCGCATTTATCTGCGCAGTTTAAAAAGGTCACCGGGCTTACTCCAAGCCATTTTAAAGAGCTGGGCGGACAAAAAAGAAAACCTTTAGATCAAATAAAATAATGAAAAAGTTTTCCATCATCCTGCTTTGCAGTGTTGCATTTGCAGCCTGCCAAAGCAACACTGCCGGCAATCACGCCGATCAAGTCATTGCAAACGGACAAATGCCTGACATCGTCAACGATGGCGCAGCCAAGTTTCACCTGGTGTACGGGACCGGGGATAGCATCATGTATGCGCATTCAGAAGACAATGGACTGAGCTTCTCCACACCTTCACTGGTCATGGCATTAAAGAAACTTGCCGCCTCTCATTCGCGTGGGCCCCAGGTTGCCGCTACTTCAACCGGGCTGGTTATCACAGCTTGTACTAATGAGGGAAACATCTTTTCATTTGTGAAGGAAGGCACAGCAGATTGGACGGAAGGCGGAAGGGTCAACGACCAGGATACCGTAGCAAAAGAAAACCTGATGGCGCTGGGTGCCGATGGCTCAACTGCCTTTGCTGTCTGGCTTGATCTGCGCAGTGGACACAACCAGATATTTGGCGCGAGGTCAACAGATGGTGGGAAAACATGGTCCAGAAACCAATTGATATATTCATCCCCCGATACCACGGTTTGCCAATGCTGCAAGCCTTCCGTTGCCGTAAAAGGAGACCATGTCGCCGTTATGTTTCGAAACTGGCTGAACGGTAACAGGGACCTATACTTAATACAATCGGCCGATGGTGGCCTCAGTTTTGGCTCCGCTCAAAAATTAGGCAAGGGTAGCTGGGCTCTAAATGGATGTCCCATGGACGGCGGCGGACTTACTATTGCTGAAAACGGCGCTGTTAATACTGTATGGAACCGGAAAGGTGTGATCTATAGTGCTCAGCCTCTAATGGAGGAGCGGGAGTTAGGCACTGGCAGAAATTGTACCATGACTACAGTCAATGGAAAGAATGTGTACGCCTGGATCGAAAATAAAGAGGTCGTGGTAATGAAACCGGCCGGTGCGAAAGTCAACCTCGGCGAGGGCATGCAGCCTGTACTCAAGGCGGCAGGCAATGAACACGTTTTATGCGTGTGGGAGAAGGACAAGCAAATTCATAAGGCTGTCCTTGAACTGTAGACGCAAAATCCTGCAACAGTTTTTCAAAATTCT
>DATMHB010000569.1:0-2704 GCA_035555175.1 Flavisolibacter sp.
CAATACTCTCTTGGAACGCCGGGGCCGAAAAGATTAAGGGCTATAAGGAACATGAGATTATAGGTCAAAATTTCCGCCTGTTTTATATGCCCGAAGACAGGCAGGCGATGTTGCCCGAACAGCTTATTGAAATTGCTAAAAAAGAAGGACGGGCCAGACACATAGGAAGGCGGGTGCGCAAAGACGGTACAGTATTTTGGGGGAGCATTTTAATCACTGCCTTGCATGACGAAAACGGCGAAGTAATCGGGTTTACAAAACTTACAAAAGAGCTGGAAGCATAACCCTGACGCGACCGGTATAAGCAACATTCGATGGGTTAAAACAGCCAGGCTGAACTATGAATGGATTACGGTTGTTACCACTCAAATAAAAATAAATAGCCTTCATCACGCTCTGTGAACGGGTCAACGAAACCTGTCGTAATTTAAGAGACATCAAACCTTTTACCATGAAACGCAAAATTTTACTCCTCCTGGCAGGAAGTGTTTCTTTGTGCACATTACAAGCACAAAAGAATAAGACCACCGCGTATGCTATCACTGGCGTGGAGAAAGGCCAGAATAACTGGACAGAGGTAAGATTGATCGATATTTCAACGGGTGAAGAAGTGAAGTCGGTTTACAGGAGTACCAATGACATCGAGATCCTGAATGCGCGATCGGGAAAACCAGTAGTAAAAAGGGATCTTGCCCTGCAGGATGCTTCTTCGAAACTGGTAAGAGAAAATGCCGAAAGCATCACGAAAACAAATAACAACGCAGTCGTCATTGTAAGAAAGATCAGGGAGGCGCCGGTTCAAAGCGATAAGCCCTTTGCTACAAATTCTGCAGCGTGCGCATACGACAAAAAGCACGACCGGCTGTACTATACGCCAATGGGCATTAACCAGCTGCGGTATATAGATCTAAAATCATCGTCGCCCCGCATTTATTATTTCGAGGACGAGCCTTTCGGTGCATTGAGCGGCAGTGGTGATATCCCAAACCAAATCACCCGCATGGTCATTGCTTCTGATGGCAACGGGTACGCACTAACGAATAATGGTCATCATCTGATCCAATTCACGACCGGCAAGAAACCAGTCATCACTGACCTGGGAAGTGTTTCAGATATGTCAACCGGCGGAACCGTATCGGTTCACAGCCAGTCGGGCTATGGTGGTGACATGATCGCAGACGCGCACAACAATCTCTACCTGATCACGGCCAACCGAAATGTTTTCAAAATAAGCATCGATTCAAGAACAGCCGAATACCTTGGGGCTATCAAGGGAATGCCGAAAGGCTTTACCACGAACGGTGCTGTTGCGGAAGGGGGCAGCAAAGTTATCGTAAGCAGTTCCAATTCAACCCAGGGTTATTATCGCTTCGATCTCACCACCCTGGATGCTGAAAAAATATCTAATGGAGGTCCCGTATTCAATGCATCCGACCTGGCCAATGGAACGCTTGCATTTGAAAAAGAAAAAAAGAAAAAGAACCGCGTCACTGAGGATCCTGTTGAAATAAAAGATGTGATGGTGCCGGTGGTAAAACAGCAAACGGAGCGCAGTGCGATCACCCGGGGACAAGTGGCCGCCTTTCCTAATCCTGTAACGGGTAGCGTGGTGAATCTTTCCTTTGCCAATCAACCGCACGGAAAATATGAAATGCAGCTGCTCGATATCACCGGCAAGTTGATCAGCGCCCAACAAGTAACCATTCACAATAAATCGCAGGTGGAAGAGTTTCGACTGCCGACAAACATCACAAAAGGAAATTACCTGATCAAGGTTGTTAGTGCAACAGATAAGAATTCGATCTCAACGAAACTGGTAGTTGAGTAATTTATAAGAAGAAGCCCTGGAGGATCGCCAGGGCTTTTTTATTTACGTTCCAAACAGATTCTCATTAAACCTCGTGTGGATGTTGCTCTGCAACGCTGTTCTCAATGGCCGTTTTGTCGGCAGCCGAAAGCTTGATGATCCTGCACTTCTTTAAAAAAGCAATAAGCGGGTATGTGGGATCAAATTCTCCTTTCTTTGCAGCAAAATTCGAGCGTGAGGGAAATTTATGATGGTTATTGTGATAGCCTTCGCCCATCATGAGCAGATCCACTTTGAATAAATTCTTTGAGGTATTATCGGTTTCGAAATTCACTTCGCCATATTTGTGAGCAAACCAGTTAATGATCACACCATGAATGGGGCCCATGGCCACGTGCACAGGAATGAGCAAATACAACCACGGTGAAGGTGCAAAGGTGATATAGAACCAAACGTAGAAAGCTGTCCACAGAATTCTTGACCACCATGTATTTCCCCATCTGTCGAACCAGCGCCAGTCAGGGACGTTCTTCGTGAAGCGATCCTCTACTTTTACACGGCCATACATGATCCCTACATAAGTAATGCTAGTTCTCCACATCATAGTGAAGAGGTTTTTGTCGTAGGCCGGCGAATGCGGATCATGCTCCGTATCTGTATAAGCATGGTGAATGCGGTGCATGATAGCATAAACGCGCGGGCTCATATACGAAGAGCCCTGGGTGATATAGGCGACGATAAAAAAGAAACGTTCCCACGCCTTATGCATCGTGAAGGCCCTGTGAGCTGCATAGCGATGCTGAAAAAATGTCTGGGAAAAAAGAGATAAATACCAATGAGCAATGAAGAAAATAACAATAACTGCCATACTTAAAAAGGTCAAATAGTTACAAAAAC
>DATMHB010000570.1:0-3274 GCA_035555175.1 Flavisolibacter sp.
CGGCTGGAATGAGATCACCGCCGAGTTCAGTGGCTTCGTTTATTTTTTTACAGGAGGAGAAAAGAACTATAAATGAAAGGACCGAAAAGAGCAAAGCCAGTCTGTACTTTTTCACGAATAAAATTTGCGTTGGAAAATTACTTGTTCGCAAGATCGCTATAGAGTTGTAAATAGTCTGTTAAATCAGATTCTGCATTATACGGCAGGGTTTTCTTTCCACGCACTTTTGAAAATTCATCGACCAGTTTTTTTTCTACTTTGTCTGCGCCAAAAGTAATCGCATCTGCATAGGTTGCGCCACCGCGCAGCAGAGCGATATTGTTCAACTCCTTGTAAGGCTCAAGGTCTTTGTCTTTTATGGAAGGATGTATGGTAGCTTTTTGGAGGAAATCGCTTCCCAGTTTTTCCTTAAAGGTTGTTTGGCCGACGGTGAAAACAATTTTACTGTGCGCAAACACGGGCTCTTTTTTGTATACCGTTTTCAGGTACATTGGGATCAAACCCGTCATCCAGCCGCTGCAGTGAATCACGTCAGGAGGCCATCCGAATTTTTTTACCGTTTCAAGCGCGCCTTTACAAAAGAAAACGGTTCTGAGTCCATTGTCTTCGAACCATTTTTCACTATCGTCGGTAAAAATGTGCTTTCTTTTGAAGAGGTCTTCATTGTCCAGAAAATAAACCTGAAGACGTGCGTTGGGTAAGGATGCTACTTTGATCTGTAAAGGAAAGTCTTCATTGTCTATGGAAACATTGATCCCCGAAAGACGGACCACTTCATGCAGTCTGTGTCTCCGTTCGTTGATGGCGCCGAAGCGTGGCATGATGCAGCGTACCTCAAACCCACTATCATTCGATTTTACCGCCAGCTTGTTCACCACTTCCGAAAATTCCGTGAGTTCGAGATATGGAGACATTTCATTGGCAATGAATAAAATTCTTTTCTTTGCTGACATTGTTACCGTTTTTAAATCCGGGAAAGGTGTGCAAAGCTAACTATTTATTGGCAAAATCAGCGGGCATCTTGCTTCTAATTCATTGGTATGATCATTTTTAAGAAGGCAGTCGACCTCTCAAATTACATCCGGCAAGAAAAGACATCAGGTCAAAAAATCGGCTTTGTTCCTACCATGGGTGCACTGCATAAAGGTCATCTTACACTGGTCGAAACCGCCCGCAGTTCGAGCAACACGACCATCTGCAGCATATTTGTCAATCCAACGCAATTCAATAATCCCGACGATTTCAAGCACTACCCTGTTACCATTGAAAACGATATTGAGCAATTGGTCTCGGCAAAATGTGATGCGCTGTTCCTTCCTTCCGTTGAAGAGATCTATCCTCCCGGCCATATTAAAAAGAGATACGACCTGGGGTCACTTGAAACTGTTTTGGAAGGTCGCTATCGTCCCGGACATTTTCAGGGTGTTTGCGAGGTGGTGGACCGTTTGCTTGATATTACTCAACCGGATCACCTTTATCTTGGTCAGAAAGATTTTCAGCAGTGCATGGTGATCAGTAAACTGCTGGAACTGCTCGGAAAAGACGATCAGGTCAGGCTGACTATTGTACCGACCATAAGGGAAGCCGACGGTCTTGCACTTAGCAGCCGCAACCTGCGGCTCGATCAGGAGCAACGGCGCAAAGCACCTGCCCTTTATAAAGCCCTTGATTTTATCAGATCACATCAGGGCCAGATGCGTCTGCAGGAACTCAAGGACAAAGCGCGCAGCCAGCTGGAAGAGAAGGGTTTTGTGGTGGATTATGTTGAAGTGGCAAGTGCAAGGGACCTCTCGGCGCCTCAATCGAAACCGTTGGTGGCGCTTGTTGCCGCTACCATCGGCCGCATCCGCCTCATTGATAACCTACTTTTGAATTAACAATCACTTCACGCCTGCCGGCTACCTTTGCGCGTTATGAATATTTCGATTTTGAAATCAAAGGTCCATCGTGCGGTGATCACTGAGGCCAACCTGAATTATGTTGGCAGCCTGACGCTTGATGAAGACCTGATGAAGGCGGCAAACCTCATTGAAAATGAAAAGGTAACGGTAGTGAATGTGAATAATGGCGAGCGATTGGAAACATATCTCATCAGGGGCAAAGCCGGTTCGGGGGTTTGTTGCCTCAATGGGCCTGCAGCAAGAAAAGGAACAGTGGGCGATATTGTGATCGTCATTTCTTATTGCTCTATGCCGTTTGAAGAAGCAAAACAATTCAAGCCCTGGATCGTTTTTCCAAAAGATGGAAACAGGCTGTGACATTGTATGATTTCTTCGGGGCTCATCATCGGTTTACCACGTTCATGAGATATCACACTGCCGGTGTGTCGGTCATGGATCTCAACGGCTTCATCACTAAACAGTAATAGCTTCTTTTGCTATCTTCGAACAGAATGAAGAAACCTGTAATCACTATACTCCAGTACCTTTTCTTTTTCGGGCTGGGTATTTTCTTTGTGTGGCTTTCGGTAAAAAACATCAAGCATGAACAGTGGCTTCAGATCAAGGATGCATTACAGCGGGCGCGTCACTGGTTGATCGTACCGGCGTTCCTTTTATTACTTCTGGCACACTACAGCCGGGCTTTGCGGTGGAAGATCCTGATGGAACCGCTCGGCTATAAGCCCAGCAACTTCAATACTTTCGCCGCTGTGATGATCGGTTACCTGGTGAACGCAGGTGTGCCCCGATTGGGCGAGGTTGTGAAGTGCACCCTTCTTTCACGCTATGAGAAAGTAAGGGCCGACAGGTTGGTGGGCACCATCGTAATGGAGCGGGCCGTGGATGTGGTTTGTGTGTCCATTGTGTTCATTGCAGCGCTCGTCTTCCAGGGAGGTATCATCGGGCATCATGTGGCGGCAAAGTTCGCCAGCTTTTTTCAGGACAATACGGGCCATACATCGCTCAGGAAAATCATCATTATTCTTTTGGCGGTGATAATGTTGTTTGCTGTTCTGTTTTTCCTGTTGAAAAGGTTTGGCCATATCGATGCGGTGGCGAAGATCAGGGAAGTGCTGGCAGGCATCCTGCATGGTTTAAGCAGCATCAGGTTTATTCAGCATAAAGGATGGTTCCTTTTTCATACGGTGCTCATCTGGGTCCTTTATCTCACCGCGACCACAGTTGGAATTTATGCCCTCAGGGAAACCGCGCACCTGGGATTTGAAGGGGGGCTTACTACGCTGGCCGTTGGTAGCGTGGGCATGATCATTACCCCTGGCGGAATAGGCGCCTATCCCCTGTTGGTAGCAAAACTCATCGGCTGGTACGATCTG
>DATMHB010000571.1:0-5255 GCA_035555175.1 Flavisolibacter sp.
AACGACAGAAGATATTTTAACGGAAAGATCGCAACGGTAAAAAATATTATTGGTGAAGAAATAACGGTATCGCTCGGCGAGGGAGGCGGCGACCTTGTACTTGAAAAAGAAACCTGGAAAAATATACGCTACATCTATAACAGGGAAGACGATGAAATAGACGAAGAGGTGCTGGGCTCATTTACCCAGTATCCGGTGCGTCTTGCGTGGGCCATTACCGTTCATAAAAGTCAGGGTCTCACTTTCGACAACGCCATCATAGATGCAGGGGCCGCCTTTGCGCCCGGCCAGGTATATGTTGCGCTGAGCCGGTGCACATCAATGAAAGGATTGGTCCTTAAATCGAGGATCCATCCGTTTGCAGTTTCCACTGACCGCCGTATTGTTGAATTTGCACAAAAGGAAATCGGAGATACTTCGGTACTTGAGGCTATTCTTGAAAAGGAGAAATATAGCCATTGGGCCCGCAGCCTTGTCAAGTCATTTGACTGGAGCAAAATAATTGGCGCCTTGTATCAATGGATGCAGATCATCCCGACCAAGAAGCTTCCAGATACCCAGGCAGCTTTGGGCCTTGCGCAGTCATTGCTTACGAAGTCGAAAGAACATGCGGGCATCGCTGAAAAGTTTCAAAGACAACTGGAACAAATACTTGTTCGCACGCGCGAAACAAATGATACCGCATTGCTCGAAGAAAGGATGAAGAAGGCCATCGATTTCTTTGTCGCGCAATTGACCTCGAATATTCTTGCACCATTACAGGAGCACATCGGATCGATAAGGTATGCAGCACGGGTCACGAAATATAAAGACGAAGTCAGGCAAGTGGAGTCCATTATCTGGACCCACATTCAAAAAATAAAAGACGCTAAATACGGCGGGTTGGGTTTCAATAGCGTTGTTTCGATTGAAAGATTTGATCCCACCCGCGAAAAAGAAAATGCCCGGCCAAGAGGAAGGGAAGCAAAAGGTGTAAGCAAGAAGATGACGCACGAACTTTTTAGAAAAGGTAAAACCGTCGGCGAGATCGCTGCATTAAGGAATATGGCCTCGAGCACTATCGAGAGTCACCTCGCTGTATTCGTTAGTAATGGAGAGGTCGATGCGGCGGAACTAATCGATGCAGAAAAGCTCAATGTCATCTTAAAAGTGATCCAGGCAGAAGGCACAACCAGTGCCGGCCTCCTTAAAAGCAAGCTTGGAGATTCCTATAGTTTTTATGAGATCAGGGTTGCGATCAATCACTTCAATTATTGCCAGCGGCAGCCTGCGTAAGGGCATTACGAATTTCCATAAGCCTGACGAAGGGCGGCGTTTGTTTTTGGATAGCCATTGCACAACCCGACAACATCATCTTCCCATATAGACCATAAGGATCTGAACATCGCTTGGATTGATGCCCGAAATCCTGCTTGCCTGCCCAAGCGTGCGTGGTTTGATCCGGTTCAGCTTTTCCCGCGCCTCGGCGCCAAGTGAAATAATCCGTTGATAATCAAATAGTTCTGGAATCTCTAGGTCCTCAAGCTGGCGCATTCTTTCTACCAGTTCTTTTTCCTTATCAATGTATACCTGGTACTTGATCTGGATCTCAGCCTGTTCAAGGGCCTCTTTTTGACAGGCAATGAAACGGTCACGTACTTGCTGAGAAGCGTCCATGATGTCCTCCAGGCTTACCCCGGGTCGTAGAAGGATTTTGTCAAGCCTTTGTTTTTCACTTATTGTTGCGGTGCCTTTTTGCTGAAAGAATGTATTGATCTCTGCCGGCTCAAGGGTCATTTGGCTGATTTCTTTTTTAATGGCGTCGAGCTCATTCTTCTTTTTAATGGTTTGGTCCATTCTTTCCTCGCTCGCGAGGCCAAGTTTAAAGCTCAGTTCCGTAAGCCGGAGGTCCGCATTGTCCTGGCGCAGCAACGTCCTGAATTCCGCTCTTGAAGTAAACATCCTGTAGGGCTCCTGGGTTCCCTTGCTGATAAGGTCATCAATCAGTACGCCGATGTAAGCTTCGCTTCTTTTCAGAACGAACGCCTTCTGCCCGTTAATTTTCAGATGCGCATTCATCCCGGCCATGAGACCCTGGCATGCTGCCTCCTCATATCCGGTAGTGCCATTGATTTGTCCTGCGAAAAAGAGGTTTTCGATTTGCTTTGTTTCCAAATTGTATTGGAGCTGGGTTGGAGGGAAGAAGTCATATTCTATAGCATAGCCAGGACGAAAAAGCCTGGCCTTCTCAAAGCCAGGTACTTTTTGGAGCGCCTGGTGCTGCACTTCTTCGGGCAAAGATGTAGAGAAACCGTTAACGTAAATCTCTACCGTGTTCCAGCCTTCGGGCTCGACAAATAGTTGATGCCGCTCACGTTCTGCGAAGCGGTTGATCTTGTCTTCGATACTCGGACAATACCTCGGACCAGTGCCCTCGATTTTGCCTGTGAACATGGGGCTCCGGTCGAAACCGGTTTTTAAGATTTCATGTACCTCGGGGCTGGTATAGCTTATCCAACAGCTTTTTTGTTGCCGAGGCTTGGGCGTGTCCATGTAAGAGAAACCGGATATTTCTTCATCTCCTTTTTGCTCTTCCATTTTGGAATAGTCCAGTGAGCGCCCGTCCACCCTTGGTGGCGTGCCCGTTTTAAGGCGTTCGCTTTGAAAGCCGAGACTTACAAGTTGTTCGGTTAAGCCTTGCGCCGCTTTTTCCGCCACCCGGCCCCCGCCAAAACGCTTTTCACCAATATGAATAACACCATTGAGGAACGTGCCATTGGTCAGTACAACGGCTTTTGCCCTGATCTCGTGGCCGAGCCCTGTGATCACTCCAAGAACTTTTCCCTTTTCGACCACGAGCTCCCGTACCATATCCTGATAGAAGTCGACCCTTTCAGTGTGCTCGAGCATTTCACGCCATTTTAATGCGAAGAGCATCCGGTCATTTTGGGTGCGGGGACTCCACATGGCAGGTCCTTTGGATCGGTTCAGCATTCTGAACTGGATCATGGAGGCATCTGAGACTATACCGGAATACCCTCCGAGAGCGTCGATCTCACGTACGATCTGCCCCTTGGCTATGCCGCCCATGGCTGGGTTGCAACTCATTTGGGCAATGGTTTGCATATTCATTGTGATCAGCAGAACGCGGGACCCCATATTCGCTGCTGCGGCAGCTGCCTCGCACCCCGCATGACCCGCTCCTACTACTATGACATCGTATTGTTGGAACATATCTAGAAATTCGGGGGCAAAGTTCCCGACGCCCCAGCTTTTTAAAAATCTTTTTCTGTAAAGTATAGTTTGAGTCCCAATGCCCTTTTTCACCGCCCTGATCCATAGGAGCTTAAGCTTGAGCCTTTATGGAATCGTTATAGTTTTAGAATGAAAACTTCGGACTATCCGTTTCGGCAGTTGGCCCCATTGACTCTTTTCTCTCTTCGATCATGACCTGCAAGCTAACAGCCCTCTTCCTTTGTTTTGCTCAAGAAGATGGGATTCGTGGAACACTCCCCGAAACCAAAATTAGCTCGACTAAGTGGTGATTATTATTAAGGGATTGCTAATGGCGCACTCTGGGGGATCAAATTGTGCCACGTGGAACAAAATAACGGCTGAGGTAAAAAGACTCCTTCAAACGCATTTGTTGCTCTGCTCGCCTGCTTTTATCCGTATAGCCGCACAGGTGCAAAGCGCCATGGAAAATGACCCGGTGGAGCTCATTTTTAAAAGACGTTGTGAAAATCCGGGCATTCTCGTGCACCCTGTCCACGCTGATATAAATATCGGCAAGCAGTGGTTGCCCCTTTCCGGAAAGTTCGAAAGTGATGATATCCGTGTAAGTATTATGGCTCAGGTATTCGCGGTTGATATCAAGTAAGTACCTATTGGAGCAAAAAATATAATTTATGTGATCAATTCCAAACCCTTCCGTCTTAATCAGCGAGACCAGGAATGATTTCACACGGCGTCTATCCCTAAAATGGAAATTTCCAGATAGGTAATGAAACTGGATCAAATGGTCAGCCTTTCCCGACATAATCCAAAAATCGTAAAGACAGAATAATTCCATTACCTAGTTTTGAATTTTATTTGACTATGAAGTTATCTGAGCTAAAATCCGGAGAACGTGGTACGATCGTGAGCTTCCAAAGCCCCGAGCTTGAGATCAAACTTATGGAGATGGGTTGCATTCCAGGAGAAGAAGTCGTGGTAGAACAGATCGCTCCCTTGGGCGATCCAATTTCCATCAGAATTGCGGGCTATTCCTTAAGCCTTAGAAAAAATGAGGCTAACCAAATCCTAGTTGAGAAGTAAGTCATTGAAAATCAGTTAACTAATGCGGGTTGGCCTTTATTTTGGATCCTTTAATCCTGTTCATGTCGGACATCTAATCATTGCCAATCACATACTCAATGAATCCAGCCTGCAAAAGATATGGTTTATCATTTCTCCCCAGAATCCTTTCAAAAAAACAGAAACCCTGCTCAATGAATACGACCGCTTCCACCTGGTGCAAAAAGCAATAGAGAACGATAACCGGTTAAAAGCAAGCGATATTGAATTTTCCTTGCCCAGGCCATCGTATACCGCCCATACACTTTTATACCTGAAAGAAAAGTATCCCGGATATTCTTTTTTGCTCATCATGGGAAGCGACAGCTTTCAAAACCTCGGAAACTGGAAAAATTCGGACGTTATCATCCGGAATTATCCGGTCATTATTTTCAACCGCCCCGGATTCGAAGTGGATAACAAGATCAATGCAAATATTGAAGTCATGGACGCGCCCCTGCTTCATATTTCGGCTACCCATATCCGTGAACTCATCAAGACGGGTAAATCCATTAAATACCTGGTACCTGCAGCAGTTGAAGAAGAGATCCTTGCGGCCGGATTTTTTAGAAGGCCTCATAAAATATAACCAAGTACAAGCCATGCCGCCACTATAAGAGGCGAGGGAAGTCGTGTAAATCTTATCAAAAGAAAAGTAGCTACGATAACAACGAGGTTGATCAAACTCACCATTTTTGCTTCAACCAGCGAAATATCGCGCATGATGTACAAGGTCGACGCGATCATGATTCCGACGACCGCCGCATTGATCCCCTCCAACGAACGATAAACGGCAGCATATTTCTTCAGATTATTCCAGATCGGGAAAAAGAAAAGAACCAGCAATGCGCTCGGCAGAAAAATAGCGATCGATCCGATCAAACAACCGATGATCTGCATTTGCACACCCTCATCTTTCAACGCCATACCGCCGGTAAACG
>DATMHB010000572.1:0-2209 GCA_035555175.1 Flavisolibacter sp.
CTGTCGATAGGGCCAAACAGCCATTGATTATACGCTTCGAACATGCCTTCACGGATCAATTGCTGTTGGTAGTCGAATAGCTTGAAAGGAAATTTAGAAGCATAAGTTGCGTACCAGTCAAGGATAAAGCGCGTGCGGATCATATTGAGACTTTCGATCGTAATGCCGTTTGAGGTCAATGGCGTCAATTTGTTATAGGTGGCGGACACAGCTTTTGCAAAATCATTCTTATTCTTCTGGTCGCCTTCACTGAATAATTTTTCTTTATAGGTGCTAAGGAGCATTCTTTTTATTTCCGTTGCTCTTTCAGTCAGATATTCCATGTTCACAAACACCTCACCATAGATCAGTGTCCAGATCTTATCCTTAGTAAAATAATAATACGAGGCGGCGTTATAATAATTGCCCGCATATGACGGGTCTACTTCAATTCCCTTTTCCCATTGCTGGATGGCATCATAATCTTTTTTATCCCACAGGAGCTCCCCATACTCACTGTAAAGCGGTCCGCTTTTAGGAAATCTTTTCAATGCCTTCTTATACATCTTGTCGGCATCCTTCACCATTTCGAGCGCTTTGTAAACATTGCCGCCGATCTGATAGGTCACCACATCGGCATCATCGTTCTCGAGCATGGGTTTTATAGTTTGGAGTGCCATTGAAAAATCGCGCTTATACAGGTACGATAGAGCAAGGTCTTTTTGAAGTTCAGGATTGCTTTGTTTTTGTATGGCATTCCTCAGCACAAGGATGGCGTTGTCCCAGTCGCCTGCGCGCATATAGTTCCTGGCCACGTCCTGTGGTGTTTGCTCCTGGGCAAATAGCGAGAAAGAAAGAGAAAATGCTATAAGGGTGAAATAGATCCTTTTCATACCGGGTAAAAGTAACGAGGTTAATGAATACAAATTGTGAAAACTTCAACAGCTTCAGTGTCGCAAGATCACGACACCGGCCATTCCTGCATCGGCGCCGTCCCCGCAATTTGTTTTAAATGAGATGCGTCAGGAGGCCGTCCCTCAGCTTTGGTTCAAACCAGGTACTCTTCGGAGGCATCACATTTCCACTGTCAGCAATATCAAATAGCTGTTGGATGCTTACCGGGTGCAAACTGAATGCCACTTTCATTTCGCCGCTATTCACGCGCTTTTCTAATTCCGCCAAACCCCTGATGCCACCAACAAAATCGATGCGCTTATCTGTTCGCTGGTCGCGGATGCCGAGTATTTTGTCGAGCAGGTTTTCCTGAAGAATGGTTACATCGAGAACGCCGATCGGGTCGTTCTTCCAGGTATTTTCTTTAGAAGTAAGGGTATACCACTGGTTGTTCAGATACATTCCGAAAACGTGGGGCTGTGCGGGTGCGACTGCCTTATCTGCCTTCTCAACTTTGAATGCATTGTCAAGCTGACGAAGGAAATCGGCATCGCTCAGGCCATTAAGGTCTTTAACGAGGCGATTGTAATCGAGTATGGCCAACTGGTTGGCAGGGAAGATGGTGGTGAGAAAATATTTCGCTTCCTGGTTATCGGGAAGCTGCTGGCTCACTTTTGCTGCCGATGCTGCGCGGTGATGCCCGTCGGCGATATAAGTAAATGGGATTTTTTCACTGAACAAATTGGTCAGTACATCGATGGTGGCGGAAGCGTTCACCACCCAGATGCTATGGGTCACGCCGTCGTCAGCCATAAAATAATAGGTGGCCGTATTTTGTTTTTTCCAGTGATCAAATACTTCATTCAGCTCCCTCACGTCTTTGCAGGCAAGGAAAACGTTGCCTGTCTGAGCTCTTGTGATGCGCATGTGGTTGATGCGGTCCTGTTCTTTTTCAGGTCGCGTGAATTCGTGTTTCCTGATCACATCCTTGAAATAATCTTCAACCGAAGAAAGGCAGACCAGCCCTGTCTGCGTCCGTCCTTTCCAAGCCAGTTCGTAGATATAATAGCAGGGCTTTTCATCCTGGAAAAGAATATGGTTGGAAATAAAATTCTGAAGGTTGGTCTTTGCCTTTTCATAGACCTCATTGCCGTAAATATCGGTGCCCTCGGGAAGGTCGATCTCCGGCTTTGTAACGTGGAGGAAGGATAAAAGATTTTGTCCTGCTTCTTTTCGCGCTTCATCTGAATTCAATACGTCATAAGGTCTTGACGCTACCTGCGCTGCATATTCATTGTGGGGCCGCAGTGCTTTGAACGGTTGAATAATTGCCATG
>DATMHB010000573.1:0-2096 GCA_035555175.1 Flavisolibacter sp.
GAGCCGGATGCCATTTGAATTCAGTGATTGGTCTTTGGACCAACTGGTAAACAAAACCAAAAGGGCAGCGAAAATCGCAAGGTTGGTTACTGGTTTCATACATTCAGTTTGGTATCCGAATTTATGAAACCCCGTTTTAGCAGTTTTGTTAAAGATCGCGCCGCCCATCTCCCTGTTCCGCCACCCTGATATAATATCCGTTAATGTCAATAAAAGCAAACTCCCACAAACCATAGGGCCGCAACTGCAACGGATCCGATATCAACACCCGGCGGCTTTGAAATTCTTTGTAGATCTCATCAATATTCTCAACGAACCACACCAGCGGCAGCCGGTGAGCCTGGCTATTGATGCCTTCGGCAAATTGAGGCTCTTCAGCAAACAGTAATCGCATTTCGTCGCGGCTTACACCTCCATCCTTTCCTCCAAAGGCCCAGTGCGCTGTAAAGCCGAGCGTATTCATGTAATAATCGAAAGTTGCCTGCAAATTTTTGACGGGCAGATGCGGAGCACTTCTTAAAAACCGTTTGGTCATCATGCATTAAACTGTCTCAGGTGGTGATCGGAATGCTTATAAACAAACCAGCCAACCTGCTCCCTGGTCATCTTACCAAAGAACCAATGCTCGAAGTCGTCGTTGGAAAAATCGGCATATTGTTCGATCAGTGAAATCCATTTTCTTTTTTCCCTCGCGACATCTCCGCCAGGGCCGGTCACTTTGAATGCCGGGCTTGTAGGTGAATTGCGTTGCAGCGGCTTTTCATCCTTAAGTATATTCTTCAATCCTATCCTCCCAAAGATGCGACCAATGAAACTCCGCTTGTACGTCGCCTTACCCAGGTACATTTCTTCGCACAGAACGCAGTGCGTCAGCATCTGACAAATATTCATCTTGCCCCATTGCGCGGTACTACCGGCATGGAGACTGTTGATCCTACGGACCAACTCTTGCCTTGTTTCTTGATCAAATACCGATTTCATTCTTAAACAATGCTAACCGGCTTTTACAACGGAATGCGACCCGGAAGCCTCCTACAAATTAATCATTGTTGAACAAAGGGGAACGCGCAGTTCGTTTTTTGCGTACGCGTTCATTGACGCGGCCGATGCACCAACGCTGTCGTCCGTTTAGCTCCGCGTCATTTACTCCAATAGTTTACTGATGATCACCCGTTATGGTTATTTATACACCGGTGGCGTTTATTTTTTCCAAATGCTCCGCAACGGCTGAAACACGAGGGAGTTCAGATGAAAAATGCCATCGGCCTTGATACTTACCTCCGCGTAAGGTTTGTGCGGAAAAAATATTGCAGTCATCACTGAAAGCCCTCCATCTGCAAACAACTCCACTGAAGCATCATCAATGATCAGATCAATATCAACCGCAGCGTCTTCCGCAATGCGGGGCGCTCTGGACCTTGCGCCAAAACCTTTTTCAAAGCCTGTTTCGCCTGAGGCGCTCCTGTCAATAAAATATTCATTGGATGTCTTGTCATACCCGATCAATGTTTTTTCTCCTTCATCATTCGATAGGGCAATGGTGAAGCTTTCGATCCGGTCCGCCCTGAATTTGAGCCGTGCCGGCCCCGCAAGGTTGCCAATTTTCAGCCCCGCTCCGGATGTGGATGCATTCGTAATTGCGGTCGGGTTCCCCGAAAGCGCACCGAGTTCGGGGACCGGCCTTGAAGTGATCATCAACTTTCCTCCAACGGCTTGAATACCTATATCGCGTGGAATGGTCATTGCACTTCTCCATTTTTCAGTCGGAACCCTGGTTGCATACTGCCAGTTGCTCATCCATCCTAAAAAAAGATGCCTGTTGCCAACATTTGACCAGGTTACTCCGGCGTAATCATCGGGTCCCCAGTCAACCCAACGGGTGTCGGTTCCATCGGCGGTAAATTTATTTCCATCAAAATTGCCTGTAAAATATTGCGTTGCCGATCCGCCATTGGGCCCGCCGGGATTGATGCTCACGAGCAGCACCCAAACTTCCCTGCCGTCGGCCTGCACGGGAAAAAGATCGGGACATTCCCAAACACCGCCGTGCGCGCCGAGACTTTCGCCAAACTCGCTTTCCTTTTTCCAGTTCTTGA
>DATMHB010000574.1:0-2956 GCA_035555175.1 Flavisolibacter sp.
AGCATCGCGCATGGCAGATGTGGCGGCGATCTTCAAATGCTTAACATCATACACATCAAGCAAAAGCTTATAAGCCTGAATGGTTTTTACAAGCATCTGGATGCGGCCTTCTGAGATCTCTCCCTTATCGAAAACATCAAAGCCCAGGCGCAGCGGGACCCTTACGAGCGAAAGCTTGATGAACTCCGGCCGCCCCTGCGGACCTTTTATTACCTCGCTGATGAGGAGACGTGCGGCGTTACTTCCGATATCAATGGCTGCTAACTTCAATGGGTTCTGTTATTTTATTGTGTAGATAATGATAGGTCTCTTCCTGCGACCGGATCTGAACCCCGTCTGCCTGCACGTATTCGTTGGAAAGCTCGTTGTTCAGCCAACGGGCCTTTACATTGTCGTGCAATTGAATATTGATGATGTCTTTCAATTCTTTCTTAATATCCTCATCAAATATCGGACAGGAAGCTTCTACGCGATGATCGAGGTTCCGGATCATCCAGTCTGCCGACGAAATAAACACCTTTTCTTTTCCACCATTATGAAATATCCACACCCTGGCATGTTCAAGGTATTCATCCACAATGCTGATCGCCTTTACAGGCTTATCGAACCTGGTACTTTCCGTGATCATGCAAAAAATTCCGCGGATGATGAGATTGATCTCGACACCCGCTTTGGCAGCATCATACAATTCCTTGATGATCTCTTCATCCGAGAGCGAATTCATTTTTGCCGTAATGCGCGCAGGATTGCCGCGTGTCGCACTTTTTACCTCGGCATGGATCATCTTGATCAATTCCCGTCGCGCAAAATTGGGACTCGGAACGAGCGTCGTACACGCCTTTAAGAAATGCGTTCCCGTTTTATAGTGTTCTATATAATTGAATATCCTGTTCACGTCCGACATGATGTTGCGGTTCGAAGTGAGCAGGCAATGGTCCGCATATACTTTTGCCGTATCCTCATTCAGATTTCCCGTACTAACAAAACCATATTGCACAATACGGTCCTGGACCCTTTTCCTGATCACGCAGATCTTCGCGTGCACTTTCATACCTGGAATACCGATCAGCACTTTTACGCCTTCGTCCTCCAGTCGTTCCTTCCAGCCCAGGTTGGCCTCTTCATCAAATCGGGCCCTGAGCTCCAGCATCACGGTTACCTGCTTTCCATTGCGTACCGCATTGATGAGGGCATTGATGATCTTCGATTGGCGGGCCAGCCGGTAGCAGGTCACCTTGATCGAAGTAACGTCGGGGTCGATCGCAGCCTCCCTTAACAGATCGATCACGGCATTGAACGAATGATAAGGGAAGTGAAGCATTACATCTTTTTGCAACACCACATCGGTCACACGGTTCTCATTCAGTGCAGGGTGATCGATGGTCTTACGCCGCTTGCTCTCACCATTGAACACCTGTTTCGGAAAGTCCATGAATTCCCGGAAATTATGGATCCTTCCGCCGGGAATAATATTATCTCTTTTGGTGAGGTTGAATCTTCTGATCAGGAATTCAAGAAGACCCGGGTCCATTTCTTTATCATAAATAAACCGCACCGGCTTTCCTTTTCTGCGGTTCTTCAATCCTTTTTCGATCTTCTGAATAAGGGTAGTGGAGATATCATTATCGATATCGATCTCGGCATCCCTCGTTACTTTAAAAACACCGGATTGATAATTGTCATAACCAAAATAGCTGAAGATCTCCGGCAGGTTGAACCGGATCACGTCTTCAAGAAGGATGATATGGTGTTCCTCATCCGGGGAAGGGAGAATAACAAAGCGGTCCTGTACCCTGGTAGGCACTTCAATAATGGAATACATCCTCTTCAGCGCGCTTTCCTTTTTAGACATGACCACGCCGAGGTAAATCGATTTATCACGCAGATATGGAAGGTCGGGAATGCTTTCTATCATCAATGGTATGATGTTGGCGCTCACCTCTTCCTCGTAGAATCGTCTTACGAAACTCTGTTGTTCTTCAGTAAGGTCTTTTTCCGTTACAAGGAAGATCTTCTGCCTTTTCATTTCGGTAAGGATCTCATCCCAGATGCGGTTGAATTCATTCTGCTGGTTTAATACGGTCATTTGAATTTCTTCCAGAATATCCTCGGCGTTGTTCTCAAGGTGCATCTTGGCCTTATTGCCGTATTGGATCATGCGCTTCAATGTGGCTACACGTACACGAAAGAACTCATCAAGATTGTTCGAAAAAATCCCCAGGAAACGAATGCGCTCCCTGATCGGCACATCACTATCGGCCGCTTCCTGCAGCACACGGCCGTTGAACGAGAGCCAGCTTATATCTCTTGGAATGGTCTTGCGTTTCTGATTTGGCATCCGTTTATTTTCTGTCGAGAATAAATATATGCAACATCTGTGCTTAAGTGCACCGGTGTCAGGTTTTTTGAATTTTGTTAATAATAGAAGTCGTGGAAAAGCCCTGGAGGATGGGATTGATAATCACTTTTCCGCCCCAGGACAGCACTTCTTTGGCGCCTGCGATCTCTTCGATCTTATAATCGCCTCCCTTCACCAAAACATCCGGTTTTGTAGCCAGGATCAGTTCAAGGGGAGTAGGCTCTGCGAAGATCACAACCGCATCGACCATGGCCAACGCAGCCAGCAGCAAAGCCCTGGACCCTTCGTCATTCACAGGCCGGTTCGGTCCTTTCAGGCCCCTGATAGAGTCATCGGCATTCACCGCCACGATCAGCACATCTGCATGTGAAGCTGCTTCGGAAAGCGATGCAATATGTCCCGAATGAAGGATATCAAAGCAACCGTTGGTGAAGGCAATTGTCTTACCCGTAACCCGCCACTGTGCTATCCTTTTGCGGAGCTCAGGCAGTGTTGATATTTTGTTCCGTATACTGTTGCCGGTTCTCAATGCGTCTTTTTTTATTGTGATAGGAAAACAGGGCAAAGAAGACAAGGCCGCCTAAAAGGATAATGATC
>DATMHB010000575.1:0-5778 GCA_035555175.1 Flavisolibacter sp.
ATTGCCGACTCCATCATTTTCCCGGATCAGGTTATCGGGGTCGGCCATCCAGTTGCCATCCACTATGAATTTGTACCAGTACTTACCGGGCCCCAGTTTCACACGCGCTATCCATCCGCTGTCTGTTTTGTTCATAGATAATGCATCCGGAAGCCAGTCGTTGAAACTGCCCGCCAGTCTCACTCTGGATGCCTTGAGATTATTGCGCAGGAAGAAAATCACTACCGAATCGCTCACGGCAAAGGGCTGATTTCTGAACCGGTTATACCCATACAGAATGCCATTGTTCACTGGTGGAAAACGTTCAGCAAAGCTTCTATGCTTTTCTGTAAATATGATCTTGTCGGCCGGGTTTACAATATTGTCAACTGCTGCAAGAGGTTTACTGATGACGAAACCCTGTTTATTGTTCCGCTCTACCTGCCAGCCGAGCCTTTGGAGCGAATCGGCGTTATTGTTCCTGAAGAACTGGCGCAGGCCGAGGTCGGAGAGATCGAATGCCGTGATAAAACTGTCGAGTGCAGACGTTCGGATCTGGCGGCTCATCTCAATATACATTTTACCATTCTTCACCGTATAGGCCGTCGACTGTTGCGCCCTAGCTCTTCCCGCAACCAGCATCACAAAAAAGAGAATGCACACATTAAAGCGTACCGCGACATGATCATGTATGGTACTCTTTATTTCCATATAAACATTTTACGGTTCACAAAGTTAAACCCCACCCTGTGCATCGAAAGGAAATCAAATCCTAAAATTCCGTCCACGCAGCCCATATAAGAAAAACAGGTCCGTTCGAGGTTGGTGATAAGGACCGGCATATTGTTCACAGTCCTGTTACCAATCCTTATTTTTTTTACTTCACCGTAAAGGGCCTCCACTTTCTTTTCGCCGGATCCGGCCAGCATCACCCTTCGGGTAATGATCACCTGTTCAAACACCTTATTGGGCAGACGGCTGTCGAGTACATTGGATTCCGCCGCGCAATCGATGACGAATTTCAATTTTTTTCCTGCGAGTTCTGCGCCGGCAAGAATTCTATTATCCATAATATCGATCGGAAAACTCGAATACGCCGCGGTATCATTTAGAAGTTCGTGTTTGTATAAAGGCGCCTCTTTTTTTGCAATACGATGTATATAGATCAGGTTTCTTTCGTAGTCGATGATCAATTCGCATTGGCGGAACATTTCCATTCCCAACAAACCCAGAATTTTGATGCCTCTGCTGTTCTCTATATGGCCAAGGTTGGTGAGGTCTGCACGCATGCGATAATAATGCAGGTTTCCGAAAATGAATTCATTCACTGATGTCTGACTGAGGCTCGCCGTGGTTCCTGTAACGCCAGTGCGGTCTGCATCAGTGACGAGCGTGGTGGGATAATCGCGGAAATAAGTAAGATTAAGGACCAGATAAGGAGCGCCGGTATCAAGGATAAAATTTCCTTCCGTGGTGTCCGCCTTCCCTTTCACTACAATTAAATTGCCTGCCCGGCTGAAAGGAATGATGGCAGAACAGGAGTCGCCATCCTTCAATGCAGGGATCACAATGGACATCTTTCCCGCAGAAGAATCTGCGGGATCAATATCCATTCGCCCGTTTGCCGCGGCAGCCAGCGCACAGGCAGAAAATAAAAAAAGGAAATGAACCTTTAAGCGATACATAGTGTTGTCTGCCGTTAAAGTAAGGAATACCCTACGGACTGAAATTACCGCTGCTCAAAATTTAAGCTTCATTAGCAATAAACATGCATCAGGGGCCCACCGCCGGACGGCGGTTCACAACTTTCGCTCTATGAATTTCAAATCGATCAGAATCACTCCTGCAGCATGCGGATAGGATGTAGTATTGCCTTGTCAAACACTTCGCAACAAATATCAGAGTTGTGGCAATTGGTGATAAACACTTAGATTATCGACATAAAAAAAGGGCCTTAGGCCCTTGATGATTTTATGGATCGATGTTAGAAGCGTCCGTCCTTCTTATCCATTCCGCGTCCTATACCATAGCCACCGGCTGCGCCCAGAACACCTCCAACCACTGCACCGAGTGCACGATTCTTTTTATTGATCACTGCGCCTGCAGCCGCACCGCCCACACCTCCGATCACAGCTCCTTTTGCAGCCTTACTCCAACCTTTCTTTTGAGCAGCTTTAGCCGTGTTTGATGAAGAAGAACTCATCGAACCTCCTGATGACCTGGAGCTCGATGTTCGGGTGCGTGATGAAGATACAGGAACATATTTCACAATGGTGGTTGTTGTCGGCTGAGGAGCGGCAGCATTCTGAAACTGCGCCATTGCCGCCAACTCATTTGTGGCTTTCCACTGCTGGAACTGGGCGAGTCCCGATGTATCTGTCGCGGGTATATTCGAATTCATTGCCGCGGTCTTCGGCGTGCTATTGCAGGCTGTCATGAGAACAGCCAATACAAAAACCGGGATGATGATCTTCATAACCTTCATGTTGAGTAGTCTTTTTTTCATAATCGAATTTTTAAAGGGTTTTAATTTCTTTGATCTGACCCTCAAGAGAGAATACTATGCCATAGAAATGGCGGTTGTTAAGGCTATGTTTTACAGTTGTTAAAGCATGGCCCGAATGGAACACAAAACACTTAAAATCCGGTGTTTACATCGCTTTCCTTTTAACATAAAGGAATTTAAAAAGCATGCAGCTCCGGGGCCTTATGGCAAAGTTTTGTAAAGGACTTCTGCTTGATTAATTTCCTTAAATTGTTTTGACGCCCTTGTTCCGTCACTTGGTTGTCTCGCTGTTCGGCAGCGGCGGTTCCTCTCACGTTCTGTAATCCGGCGGCAGATGGGATTTTCGATGTTCGTCTCGCGTCTCTTTACTCGCCTGCGAGTCTTCCGCTGTAGGTGGAACTCGCGGCCGTGTCTTTCTTTTCAGTGTATTTTTTAAAGGCAGGATAGTTTCTTTCCTGTTCGCCTCGTTTCTCTTCGGTGCAGTTTTTCGATGTTGGCGTTGGTAAGCCTCTCGCGCGTTTAGATAGCCGGAGGGACACGGGGATAGTTAGAGGCCGCCTACGAAAAGGCTGCGTCGGACGCGGCGAGAAACAGAGCAAGGGTGAGAACGAAGAGCGAGGGGACAGCAGCCCCGCCGCGGTAAGGGTACTTCAGGCCTTTTGAATTTTGAATTTTATCGTGCCGCGGCGGGATGAGTTTCCACTTTAATTCCGTCCGTCCTTCTTATCCTTGTGCCGACCGATTCCATAGCCTGCACCTGCACCAAGTACACCACCTATAACAGCACCTGCTGCACGATTCTTTTTATTGATGATCGCACCTGCGGCCGCACCGCCGACACCGCCGATCACGGCGCCTTTCGCGGCTTTGCTCCAACCTTTCTTAGATGATGCCTGTGCGGTATTCGAAGAAGTAGAATTGGAACGATACACACGGCTACTGCTAGCCGAAGTTTTTCTCGTACTTGTCGTGCGCGCGGGCGCATTTGCTGTATTGGCCGATTGTTCCTGCAATTGAGTTGTAGTATTCAATTCATTTTGCGCCTTCCATTGTCTGTACGATGCCAGTCCAACTGTATCCTGATTAGGCACAGTTGTCGTTGTAGCATCTGTCTTTGGCTTCGTATTGCATGAAGCTGCCATACCAGCTGCCATCACTACAATGAATATCTTTTTCATGTTGGTATTTTTATAGATTAAAATGTTTTCTACGACCTTAATTGCTGAAACCATGCCATCCTCGTCATGATTTCGTTGCCCTATTAAATTTTTGCAAGGGCTAAACATTACCCGGGAGGGTCTGCTACAGATGCTTGTGTACGGCTACTCCGCCTGAATTTGAAGCGACTATAAATAAAAACAGGCAGGAATACTGCCTGTTTTCCGAAATGTAACGCCTGAAATCAACTTATTGCGATTTCCTGTTTCGGCTCCGTTTTTCCAGGAACAACAGGCAAACTCACCTGTAGCACTCCGTCCACATATTTTGCTGTGATGCCGGATGCGTCAATGCTTTCGCTAAGCTGGAAGACACGAAGAAACCCACCGCGGCTGTATTCGCGCAAGACCCAATCGGGACGGGCAAACCCTTCCGGCGGCGTATAGGAAACCTTTAGTTCCCTTCCTTCTACATCGATCTTGAAATGCTCTTTGATCCTGCCAGGGGCAAAGACCAACATTTCGTAACTGCTTTCCGTTTTGTAAATATTAACTGCGGCCCTTTGCATAGAACGGCTGAACAGTTGCCGGCTTCTGTTCCCGTAGTCGCCTTTTGCGGCGCATGACTGATTGTAGTACATGTTTGATTTTTTAAAGTGAATCAATAACACTACGCCCGAAGAACCGGGCCAGTCGTCAATTTTCAAAATTTGTCAGGGAATAAAACGGTTTCGATGGAGCATGGCTGTCAAAAAACGCAAACGGATAGAAGTTATAGTGACAATTTAAATGTAAGCATAGAACCGAGATAAGAACAGCGCAGGACAAAATGTGTCCTGCGCCTCCCGGGGTTTGATTTTTGTCCCCGCTCAGCCGGGGTGACTTTGATTTCTCATCGTTCTATCATTCAAACCCTTTTAATTCCAATTTCTCGAAAAAACTTTTTGCAGCAACGGCGTAGTGCGCGCAGCTGCATTTGCGCGGATCTGAACTTCTTTTTCTTCTATCTTCTGAAACATTTTTTCACTTACCATACCCGCCATCAGATTGGCAAGGTCAAGGTTGATCTTATTGCCGGCAATGGTCTGAGCAGGTTTCATGATCTTATTCCATTGTTCGTTGAGCTTGTATTCATCAAGTGCAGACTGCATCACGGGCCTGATCGCATTGCGCAATTCCGTACCCGTTGTACTTCTCAGATATTCAGTAGCAGACGTGCCTCCATTCTTGATGATGCGCATGGCATCGGTAAAGCGGATATTGCTGATCGCGCTGACAAAAATCGGAATCGACCGCTCCGCCGTTTTCTCGGATGCCGTTGTCAGCGTTGTAGTAAACCGGTCGATCTCGCTCGTGAGGCCGAGCTGCTGTAATGTGTTTAATGTTTTTCTCAATTGCTCAGGGAACAGTGTAGACATGATCGCATCTCTGCTGAAGGATCCATTTACGCCTTCCCTTGCACCGATCTCCAGCATTTGGCGAATGGCCGAGGCTGCATCCGCTTCGTTGAGGGTATAACCACCAAACCTTGTGGCCCGGCAGGAAAACGTGGCGGGCAATATCAGACTGAACAATAAGGGTAGAAATAGTTTTTTCATAATAATCATTTTATTGGTTTTTAGTAACCTCGTATGGAGACTAAAAAACCATGCTGAGGTTTTGTCCCGGTTTGTTAAAATGGTCTATACGCTCATTGAAATGGAATGGATTTAACCTGCGTTAAACGCAGTGCCGCAAGCAAGGACCGGCGGTTACAAGACGCGAAGTCCCGCAGGTGCGGGACTTCGCGAAACTTACCTCAGGGGTTTGCGTTTGGGCCTGATTATTCAAACGACAAAAAAGTTGTTGGCGGGAACCACCAACAACGTGTAAAACATCAGAAAACGGCGCGCCCGCTATAACTCATAAATTTTTAAAAACTCATGTCATCTGCACTCGGGCCATAACTTCCGGGAATCGGCACATCGAGCAAGCGCAGATAAACGCCCATCTGTGCACGATGGTGTACGATCTGGCAGTAACTCATCCTGATCACCTCGCCCTTCGTTGACCTGCTGTACACCTGGCCGCCGTTCCTCAGCGTCCATATATTTTGGAGGTCTTCTTCTTTCGCGTTTTTTAATTCTTCTCCGCCAT
>DATMHB010000576.1:0-4966 GCA_035555175.1 Flavisolibacter sp.
TATAATTCCTGCCCCTGATAAATTTGTCGATCGTAAATTCTATGAGCAGTGGCCTTACGGGCGTAAAGGCGGCCAGCACAACGGCCAGCACAATTGACCAAATAAATTTTGCGCGGTAAGGTCTGGTGAATTGTAAAACCCTTTTTAGAAGTGATACGTCAAAAAAACTCTTCTTGCTTTCGTTACTGCTCAAGTTTCAATCTTTACAACAAATTTAGCCGCTTAGTTCATTCGTCTTCACCCATCGAACTATTATAGGCCTTAAAAAAAATAGCGCCGAGGTTTTTATATGGAGGAATATAGTCGTCGAAACCTTCAACGCTTCCAGCCGCTTTCTTGTATTCGTTCCAGAAAGGGATCCAATCGATATCCTTTCCGTTGCGGAGCTTTTCATTAAGGATATTCATAAAGGGCTGGTTGATATCTTTCTTGCCCGTCTGCTTTGAAGCAATGATATGCGCATCGGGGGAATGCTTAAGCACTTCATGAATGAGGTTGTATCCACCGCACGAACCCAGAAAAACGATCTTGGCGGAGGATGGGATCTGGTCGATCGTATATCCTGCATAATAGCTGTGACCGCGGTGCACGATGATCGTTGGCCTGATGCCCTTTTCATCCAGATAGGTATCGAGCGCTTTTTGCGCATCGTCAAGCGCGCCCGATTCTTCATCGAGTGGCTTGTTGGCATAGATCACGATCGGCTTACCCTTTGTTGACGTAAATGCAATCCAGTTTTTATTGTCCTCGATCTTTTTCCAGTTGGCATTGGCAAATTGCGGAACAAAGCCCGAGTAGTTCATCTTGCCATCCTTATCACCGTAAAAGAAGACCTGCATGATCACTTTGTCCGATGAATCGCTGCTCAGTGCATGATAGCTCACATTGTACACGGGGGGAATGCCGAATTCTTTCGAGAGGTCGATATTTTTTGTGCTGTCGGCAGACAGGAAGAGCTTGAGCAGTAGGTTATAGATCACCATGCCTCTTTTGTTATTGTCCCTTACGTTCCTGTCGTAATTCATTTGCACATTGTTCAGCATTTGATCGGCCACAGGCTTGATCGTTTCTTCAATGCTTGCATAGGAATCAGCCACGTCCACGCCATCCTCCAGGCCTGCAGAGCGTTCAAGATTATTGACAAAGGCGGTCATAAGGGTTTGCGCTTTATCCTTTTCGGGGAAGCTCGCAAGGAAATCGCTGAGTGTATTGTAGCCGGCGGCCATCTTGATGAACTTCTTAAAGCGGTCGAAGCTCACGCTCATCAAAAGAGAATCGCCACGGTTGCCGATCCGCTGCATCATCAAAGGGTAGATACCCTTTACATAACTGGAAGTATAAAGGTCCCTTTCACCTGCAATGATGAGGTAATATAATTCCTGTGCATTCAAACCCTGCAGCACCTGGAACCGTACGGCATCGGGCTTCTCGTGCAGCGCATTGATCTCTTTAACAAAATAATCCCTCCCCTTTCTCTCCAGCATGGTATCGAGTACACCTACACTGATCACTTTGTCGCCGTTGAGGATCCTGCTCCTGTATTCGAGCTTCGTTTTTACCAGTAGTTTGTAATATTTCGTCTCATCATCCTTCACATCCTTGATTTGGTCAATCGTCATCTTGCCGCTCGTGATGTTGTCCACAAAGGGAAAGTAGAGCTGTCCGCTTCCGCCGCTTCTCGCGATTTTTGAAATAGTGCGAATGAAGGGATCATCAATATTGCGAATGGCCACACCCAGCCTGTCGTCTGCTGCGGCAAAATCATACAAGCGTTTTGGATACTTGTATCCGGCCAACTTGATGAGGCTATCCCGGTAAGGAACGTTGGGATTGTCTTTTAATTTCACGAAAGTCTGTTCCGGATAAAGAAGGCAATATTTAAGAAGAACATTGTTCCTTGAAGCGGTATAGCCTGCATTGCGGCTAAATGCATCCGACGCAAGAACGAGGCTGCCGATATCATAGCTGGCCTGATTGATGGCGCTTTCAATGCTTTCACCTTTTTCATCACTGGCCATGGCCTGCTGGTATACATCGAGCGCGCCGGGGAAGTGCGCAGGATTGAACTGGCGATTGCGGTACAATGTTGTAAAATTGCGAAGGAGGTTTTCAAGGCCTCTTAGGTAACCAACTTTTTGCTGATCCTTGATGGTAGAATCTGTTTCAATGATACACTGGAGGTCGTCGATCCTGGAAGTAAGTGAACGGGTGAGATAATAATTGGTCTCTTCGTTATTACCTGCATAAAAAATGGCGTCTGCACGACCATCAGCCTTCAGGGCGTTCCGCTGTTCCCGGTCGATGCGGTCGTGCCACAGTTCACGGCTTTTCGGAGGCTTGCATCCCTGTCCGGGAATTTGCCCAAAAGACTGGATTCCAGCAAACAAAAGCAGGCTCTTCAATAGTAATCGTAAGGTTAGATGCATTCGCCTCATAATACAAATTTAATACCCGAAGATTGAAACAGCCACTAAGGCGTTTTGGTCATCTGTGTTAAAAGACAGATAATAAAAGCATTACGTTGCAGGCTTTTGTTTCTCCAGGACGAGGATTAATTTATTATTAAGTCTATGTTACCGCCAACCCTTTATCGCATGCGCAAGGCGTTTTGCCTTTTCTTTGCCCCAAAGAACAGTTCATGGATAAACGGCCTGGAAAGGTACTGATTGCCGATGATGAGCCAGACATCCTGGAGATCCTTAAATATAATCTTGAAAAGGAGGGATACCAGGTAACAACTGCAAAGGATGGCGACGAGGCGCTTGACCGGGCAAAGCATGTAAAGCCTGACCTTATCGTGCTTGACATGATGATGCCGCGCAAAACAGGAATGGAAGTATGCGAGCTGCTGAGGGCACAATCGGATTTCCGTGATACTTTGATCATGTTCCTCACGGCATTGAGTGATGAAACAACTCAGTTGAAAGGTTTTAGCACCGGCGCGGACGATTATGTCAGCAAACCAGTAAGTACAAGTGTTTTCGTGAGCAAAGTGAATGCGCTGTTCCGTCGCGTGAAGAAATCAGGGAATGACGTCATCGCCCTTGACAACCTGGTGATCGACCCGGAAAAGTTCATTGTTGAATATGAAGGACGGGACATTGTGCTTGCGAAAAAAGAATTCGAGCTCTTATACCTCCTCGCATCAAAACCCGGCCGCGTATTTCTCAGGAACGAGATCCTCAGCCAGGTATGGGGAAATGAAGTGATCGTGGGAGACCGCACCATTGACGTTCATATCCGCAAGATCAGGCAGAAGATGGGCGTAGATTGCATACGTACTGTAAAAGGCGTAGGATACAAGTTTGAATTATAGCGAACGGAAACACCATGGGCTTGCGATTGCAGGCCGCGCCGGCTATCCATTGACTATCTTTAAAGCTTTATCTTTTTAAGACGATCGGTTCTACAGAGAACTATTTTTCTCCATGGCTAAAAAAAATCTCTCACCCGGGCAGCTCTCCGCCTTTACGGCAATCGTTCTATCCACGCCGATCGCGCTCGGTATTTATTTTTTGCAGCGCAACTGGATTGAAAGCCTCGTTGCCTTCACGCTGATCTTTATCGGCAGCTTCTTTCTCATTCTTACGATCATCCAGAACTTTATTTACCGGAAGATCAAGCTCATTTATAAATTCATTCACCAGACAAAGGCAAGCAAAAAGGAAGAGATGTATTACAAATACATCCTGCCAAGAAAGAGCATTGATGACGTGAGAGAGGATGTGCAGGCATGGGCCGAGCAGCGGAGCAGGGAAATAGAGCTTCTTAAAAAAAATGAAAGCTTCAGAAAGGAGTTTCTGCAAAACCTTTCACACGAATTCAAGACACCTGTATTTTCTATCCAGGGGTATGTCGACACCCTGCTGCAGGGTGCAATGGACGATCCGCAGCTGAAGAAAAGATTTTTAGAAAAAGCTGCAAAGAATGTCGAAAGACTGGTGAGTCTGATCGAGGATCTTGACGAAATATCGAAACTTGAAAGAGGTGAACTCCAGCTGAATCAGCGTTATTTTGTGATCCAGGACCTTGTAAAGGAAGTTTTTGAAAGCCTTTCATGGAAGGCGGGCCACCGTTCCATTTCTTTCTCCATAAAAAAAGGTTGTGAGCAACCGATCACGGTTTATGCGGATAAAGAAAAAATAAGACAGGTGCTCAGCAACCTTGTCGATAACTCCATCAAATATGGAAAATCGGGCGGATCAACGGTAGCAAGCATGTACAATACCGATGGCCGTAATATTCTGATTGAGATCAGCGATGATGGAATGGGTATAGACGAAAAATATCTTGGCCGCGTATTCGAGCGGTTTTTCAGAACAATGGAGGGAAGGGGAAGGGATAGCACCGGAAGCGGGCTGGGTCTTTCTATCTGCAAGCACATAATTGAAGCCCACGGCCACACGATCCATGTAAGAAGTAAGGAGAATATCGGGACTACTATTGGCTTTACGCTGAATGCAAAAAAATCAGGGGCATAAAAAAAGCTGAACCTTCTGCCGGCGTTGTACCCTTTTCGCAGAAAGTTCAGCATATAAATCCAACCATCCGTAATCAATGTTTAGCGAATCGCAGCAACCACATTCAGGGTATCTTTTTGACCCTCTTTTTGATTGCCTTCAGCGACCTTAAGTGCAGCGAGCTCTTTTTTGTACGCAGCGGCTTCTGATTTGGTAAGGGTAGCAATGCTTCCTTTACCTTCAAAATAATAGTGCGTACCGATAAACCTTTTCACGTGAGCCCTGCTTTCGGCGGGTAGATATTTCTGAAGTATCCAGAAATTTTTGCTGCCCGACTTGCGGATCGCATGGTCTACCTTGCCTGGACCACCATTGTAAGCGGCCATCACCAACAGCCAGTCGCCGTAGGTATTGTACAGGTCTCTCAAATACTTCGCAGCAGCTACTGTGCTTTTGTATGCGTGCGTGCGCTCGTCATATTTCCTGGTGATCTTCAGGCCAAGCTG
>DATMHB010000577.1:0-4353 GCA_035555175.1 Flavisolibacter sp.
GGAAAGAAAAAGGGCTGCAGAAAAAGGCTACACTTCGCCGATACAGCCTGATAAAGAAACGACCGACAGGGATTATAATGAAGCCGTAAAGTTCGGTATCGATCACCTTGAACAGATCGGACTGATAGTGGCATCGCATAATGAATACAGCAATATGATGGCCACCCGATTGATGCAACAAAAAGGCCTGTCCCTCGATCATCCGCACATTCATTTCAGTCAGCTCTATGGCATGAGTGATAACATCACCTATAACCTGGCAAGGGCCGGCTGCAGCGTTAGCAAATATTTGCCCTTCGGACCTATCGGAGATGTCGTGCCATATCTGATGAGGAGGGCACAGGAAAATACTTCGGTAGGAGGACAAACAAGCCGCGAACTAAGCCTCATCAAAAAAGAGATGAAGCGAAGGGGCATCTGAGCCTGCTCGATTTTGCACTTAAGTATAAATGTTCGTACTTCGCAGCTTACCTGACAGCGCTGTTAGCTCAGTTGGTTTAGAGCATTACCTTGACAGGGTAGGGGTCACTGGTTCGAATCCAGTACAGCGCACAAAACACACAAAGAGAAAGGGAAAGAGAACGAGGACTGCCTTTGGCTTTCTCACAATTTCCCCGTTTGCTTGTTCATTTCTACACTCATTTTTTGCGCCCTTTTTATTTTAGTATAACAAGCACGCTGCACGTTTCCTCATGAGCGACTCGAGTTCCATATGAAAGCTTTTAGATCTAATCTAAAGATTTATCGTCTGATTAAGACGAGCAGTACGCTTCTGCCCTATATAAAAAGCCAGTCAGGCGGGCCAAGCCTCAGCATAATGCTCAATATTGCAGAAGGAGTGCTAAACAAGCCTTAAAGACAGAAGAAATCATTTCATAATTGCGACAGGGTCAGCGTTCGAATATGATTCATGGATTTCTTGTATGAAGAAGCAGAGATTGGTGATAATGTGAAAAAAGACGTTTCTGCCTCTTTAGAAGAAATATCCAAGATCCTGTTCACCGTGATCAAAAATCTGAGAACGAATTAACCTAAAAGCAGGGATAGTGCCCAACCCCTCTTTCTCTTTCGCTTTTCTATTTATATGTCTTACTTTTGCACTCATTCGCCGCGTTATTGTTGCAACGCTTGTTTCCAGACATTGATCCAGAACTCGACCATACGGCAGTTGATCGCTTTTTTTCTTTTGATCGTTCTCTCTATTGGCGTAGCGCCGAAAGCATATTTCCACGACGTAATTGCCGGTCATACCGATACCGTCCAGGTCTGTTCGGATAACACCAAATCACCGCATCTCCATCAAAGTGGCATCAATTGCCATTTTGACCAGCTTGTTGTCACTTCTCTTTATCATTTTTCGGTTGATCCGATTTCAGAAATATTTTCTTCTCCTTTCAATACTTTTCATCAGAAGGGTGAACCGTTTTATTTTCTTCGGGCTTTATCGTCCACTGAGAGCAGGGGGCCTCCTTCTCAACACCTCATCTGAAGCACGCCTGAATCTTCACCTTATTTGTTTATTTAAAAATTTCTCTGACTTGATGAAAAAGGTATTCGCTTTTTGTGCATTTATATGCTTAGCCTTATCCGCCTACAGCCAATCGAAAACTCAATTGACCGGCAGGGTTACCGACGCAAAAACCGGTGAACCTTTGGGGGGCGCCTCAGTGGTGCTGGCAGAATCCAGAGTAGGAACGACCGCCGACAGCACCGGTAATTACAGGCTGAACAACGTTCCCGTTGGGCATACACTCATTGAAATTTCCTATGAGGGTTATCGATCAATAGTTGAACATCTGGATGTAAGGGCGGGAGCCAACGCAAAAAATTTCGCCCTTGTGTCTTCCATAGTCGAAAACGAAGCTGTGACCATAACTGCAGTAGGTTCCGCAACGTCAATGAGGAAAGCACCCATCCCCATTACAAGGGTGAATAAAACAGAGTTATTGGCCACTCCTTCCACCAATATCATAGACGCGATCAGCAGGCAACCCGGTGTAAGTCAGCTCACAACAGGACCTGCCATTTCAAAGCCCATCATCCGCGGTCTTGGCTATAACCGTCTCGTGGTCATCAACGATGGCGTTAGACAGGAAGGGCAACAGTGGGGGGATGAACATGGCATCGAGATCGATGAAAACAGTGTGAGCCGTGTAGAGATCGTCAAGGGGCCAGCCTCTCTCATTTACGGAAGCGACGCACTCGCGGGCGTTGTCAATATCATCACAACCAGTCCGGTCCCTGTCAATACGATCAAGGCAAATGTTCTTGCCAGCTATAACACCAACAACAAACAACGCTCTTTTTTTGGGAGCGTTGGCGGCAATCAAAATGGCTTCAACTGGAATGGCTGGGCCGACGTTACGATGGCGGCCGACTATAAAAACAAATATGACGGCAACGTATGGAATTCCAAATTCAACAACAGAAATTTCGGAGGCTATGCCGGATATAACGGGGCGTGGGGGTTCAGCCATTTTATTGTCAGCAATTTTAATCAGAGGCTTGGAGTTGTAGAAGGAGAACGGGATGGTGCCGGTAGATTCATCAAGCTGATGCCAAATGGGGCGTACGGCACGCCGGATGCTTCGGATTTTAACAGCACAACGCCTTACATTCCCTATCAGCACATAAGGCATTTCAAGATCATTGCCGACAACAGTTTCAAGGCAGGAACGGGAAGGTTCACCGTCAACCTTGCCTGGCAACGCAATCAAAGGCAGGAGTTTGGAAATCCGGACGCCCCCGAAGAAAAGAGCCTTGCCTTCGATTTAAAAACCTTCAATTATAAAGCCGCCTACCATATCAATGATAAAAACGGATGGATCACTTCGATAGGCATTGGAGGTATGCAGCAGGGCAGTCGTAACAAAGGCATTGAAGTACTGATCCCTGAATATGACCTCTTTGATATTGGCGGATTCATTTATACACAAAAAACGATTGGCAAGACAACCCTCAGTGGTGGTGGCCGCTTCGATAACCGCATCCTCGATTCCAAAGAATTTACAGAAGGCGCCGACGTGAAGTTCTCCGCTTTCCGAAAGAATTTTTCCAATGTATCGGGTAGTGTAGGTGTAAGCTATGCTGCCACGCAAAACACACTGCTGAAATTAAACATTGCGAGGGGCTTCCGTGCTCCGAGCATTCCGGAACTGGCATCTAATGGCGCACACGAAGGAACGAACCGCTACGAATATGGCGATCCCCAATTAAGATCGGAAACCTCATGGCAGGGCGATCTTGGCTTCGAAGTCAATTCAGAACATGTATTATTTAATGCGAGCGTGTTTTATAACAACATCCGTAATTTTATTTTCTATCGAAAGCTTTCCGGTATACGCGGAGGAGATTCATTGGTGGCGGTAGGCACTGCTTTCATTCCTGCTTTCAAATTTGAGCAGCGGACCGCTCACCTTGCCGGATATGAATTCTTGTTAGACCTGCATCCGCACCCGCTTGACTGGCTGCATTGGCAGAATATCCTTTCTTACGTGAAAGGAACTTTTAGCGAAGCCATTGAGGGCACCGACAATGTACCATTTATACCGGCAACACGTTGGCTGAGCGAGCTGCGGGCCGAACTCCTTTCAAAGGGTAAGAGCATTCGAAACCTCGCAATTTATTTTGAAGCGGATCATACATTTAACCAGGACCGACCCTTCACCGCTTATAGTACCGAAACGGCAACCCCAGGCTATACACTGCTGAATGCTGGCATCACAGCAAACATTAATCGCCGCAATAAAACCTTATTAAGCCTGTACCTGCTGGCCAACAACCTGGGTGACGAGGCCTATCAGAATCATCTGAGCCGGTTAAAGTATACCGATGTGAATCCGTTGACGGGAAGAGAGGGCGTATTCAATATGGGAAGAAACTTCGTGGTGAAAGTAAATGTTCCGTTGACCTTTGATTTGAAGAAGAGTAATTCAGATTAAACGCAAAGTTCGCAACGTTTTCGCAAGACATCTTTTATGTCTTCTTTGCGGTGCTTAAATCGCTTAATGTCTAATGCCGTAGTGATTTTGCATGCGGTGACTTTGGAACCGCTCCTCTAACGTAACAGCGTCACTGTTCCTTTCCGGAATAGCCGTTTGCCCCTGTAGTCGATGGCCTCTGTCACGTAAACGAATGTGGCCGACGGTTGCTTCGTGCCCCTGAAGGTGCCGTCCCATCCCTCGTTGTAATTCGTGGTGCGGTATATCAGTTGACCCCACCGGTCATACACCGCGAAGTAGCCAAAAGACTGAATACCTACCGGCACTACTTTAAGCCGGTCGTTCAGTCCGTCGTTGTTCGGCGTAAAGGCTGTTGGAACGTATAACTCGGGTCCGGCATACCGCTTGATCA
>DATMHB010000578.1:0-2075 GCA_035555175.1 Flavisolibacter sp.
CCCAACACCGTGTAAAAAATGATACACACGCCCATCACGATCATGATGGTTGAGATCGGATAACCGGTAAGGGCCTGCAGGGTTAGTGCAATGCCGAAAAAGATGGAACCCATCCTGGCAATTTGTGTAAGGAGAAAACAAATGACGGCATAGGTCCTCGCCCAGGGGCCAAAGCGGTTCTCCAGGTGTGTATAAGCCGATACCTGTCCTGTTCTTCGGTAAAAAGGAACAAAATATTTTGATGCCATCCACGCAGCAAAGGGCATGGAGATGCTGAAGACAAAAGAATTCCAATTGCTGCCGAATGCTTTTCCGGGCACGCCCAAAAAAGTATTGCTGCTCAGGAATGTGGCATAAATCGAGAGGCCGATGGCCCAGCCGGGGATCTTTCCGGAGGCCGTTGTGAATTGCTCCGAACTCTTGTTCTTTTTTGAAAAATAAAGTCCTGTCAGTACCATGGCAAGCAGGTAAAGTAGAATGATCAGTATGTCGAGTAGCGGAAGACCTTTCATTGAACCTGTTTTATTCTGCCGGCACATTGCCCTGTTGCGGCATTTTATAACCCTTCATCGCGGGCCATTTTCCATTCACTATTTTTTTTCCTGTTATTTTCGAAGGGTCGATCTTTACATATTTTATTTTTTGTCTCCTCCAGGTGTATACCACATGCACCATTCCATCGCTGCTTTGAATGACGGACGGATACGAATATTGGCTGACCGGTGAATCTTCCAGCACCAGGGCAGCATACCACGTTTTGCCATCCTTCGACCATGCGACATTGAGTGGCGTTCTGGCGCCCTTGCCGTTCTTCACCGAATCGGGCGGCAGCACGTGATTGTACACCAGTAACTGGCGTCCATCTTTCAGGGTTACCGCGTCTGTTCCCGAATTGTTATTGGGCAATCCGCTCGGGCTTAATGCCGACCACGTTGCTCCATCATCAGAAGACCATGATTGCAGGAGCGCTCTTTCTTTGCTCCTTGCCAGTATCTGTAGCTTCCCATTTTTATGAATCAGAATAGAAGGCTGAATGGCATTCGTTGATTTTCCATCATTGATTGGTCCGATCATCCTCCACGTTTTTCCGGAATCCGACGAAGCCTCGAAGTGAACCTTCCATCCATCGCGCTCCTTGCTGGAAGGTGAGAGCAATAGTCCGTTGGCCAAAAGCACAGGCTTATTTTTTACCGGCCCGATAAAAACTTCGGGTAATGCCTTTGCCAATGACCATGTTCTTCCGTTATCCGCGGAAGTCTTCATCCATCCTTTCCATTTGGAAGGACTGGGTCCTATTTTATAGAACAGCAATAAATCGCCGCCGGGAACCTGGTACAGTACGGGATTATAACAAGGATACCGCAGTGTGTCGTTTACAACACCGTTAGCGACCGACACCGGCTTTGTCCACTTGTTTCCTTCCAGTCTGCTCGTCCAGATCTCAACATCAGGGTGGCCTTCCCTTGTTCCGCCAAACCATGCGGCAATCAGACCTCCGGGTGTTTCAGCAATCGTTGCTGCATGACATGAAGGAAACGGCGCAGTATCATAAATAAATTCATCCACCTCGATACCCCTTTTCCACGGCTTATTTTTTTGTGCCTGTATTTGACCGAAGAAAACTACCGCCGACAACACTAAAAATCCATATTTCATGCTGCGTGTCATTTCAATTTTGTTTTTGTTTTTGAGCAGCTTTCTTCGCTTTTACAGCATCGGTATAAGCCTTGTACAATTGCTTCCAGTTACGGCCATTGCTGTTGAGGTATTGTTCACACTTCGTTTTGTAAATTTCAAATATGGCCGATATCTGGTTCATGTTCTTGAAATCGATAGCCTGCTCCCTTGCCTGCTTCAGGTATTCAAGCAGCTTCGCTTCTTCATCAACTTTCAGATCGGGAACGATCGCCCTGTATCCATTCAGTGTGAAGGCCACCTTGCCAACCGTGTATTTATCAAGGATGACCTCCACCTGTTCGGGCGTAAGTTCTCTCCGCAAACCGTTCATCAGCGTGTCATGGATCGAAGCCGGCATTGCCGAATTGGCAATGACCTGTCTGTCCAGGTCAGTCAGT
>DATMHB010000579.1:0-3279 GCA_035555175.1 Flavisolibacter sp.
CTCCGGTCTTGGACATAATATCCTGCAGCACCAAGTCAAGTGTCGCGTTGTCATAGGTGGATGTGAGCATGACCTGCGTGGGATCGATGTTCGCGTCGAAGCGTATTTCCACGCCATAATAATTGTAAATATCTTTTGCCACCTGTGGCAACGGCGTTTGGCGAAAGACCAGGCAATGCGTTTGCCATGCGAAATAATTCCGGTTCACGCCAGACGATTTTGTCAGGTGACCACCTGAATGCTCCAGTTTTTCGCCAGCCTGTAGCGCCACATACGATCCGTTCTTACGCGCGCCGTAGAAAAGATTGCCTTCCTCCACCAGCACCTGTTCAGAGGAATCCTTGTTTGAAATAAAAAATGAAGCAGCCGCATCGGCTCTGATTTCCTGTGTAGCCATTACGAAAAAAGGAGATCCGGGATGACTTAGCACCTGGAAATAGGCATCGCCATTTAATTGAAGGTCCCGATTGCTCGTTCCAAAATCCGAAGCATAAGTAACGGTGCTGCCCTCGCGCAGGTAAACTTTCGATCCGTCCGGAAGTTTTAGATCCTTGTTCCTGCCAACGGCATGGATCTTTACCCAGTCGACAGGCTTTCTCTTGTGTCTGCCAATGAAGATAGCCAGGCTGGCCACGAGGAGCAGTGTAACGGCCGGAATAATGATCGCTTTTACCCAGGTGAGCAGTTGCGGTTTGCGGCGCGCGATCTCGTGCAGTTCTATTTCTTCAACGGCGTTCATAGTTTTGGATTTGCAGTCCTGGATTCATTCCCGCCAATAAAATGAATGAATATGCGGCGCTGCCTGAACAGGCTGCTAATTTAATAAGTGGTTTGCCATCGGTCAAGCACAAGCGAATTTTTTTGGTCAAAGTATTGGTTTTCACAAAAAGCCAGAGCAAATAATCTTAATATGCAATGACCAAACGCATCGGATGAGGGATTAATCTAATGGGTTTCGCGCAAAGCGCTAAGGCCGCAATAAGATGTCCTTCCTCCGTTTTAGACAGGTCAGGATGATCGAAAAGAAAATTTAATGACTACTCATGCGATCCGGCAGCAGGCGTCGATGAAGATGTTCTGTAATAATTTGCCAACAGGGCTTTTCCGGCCTTCTTTTTAAAATTCTTTTCGAAGGTGAAGAGATCCCAGAACCAATAGCGCTGTGCTATTTTAAGCTCAAATTTTCGTTCCTGCGTAACCGTTCCGTCGAACTCTTCGAAACTAAAAAAATAAAGGTCGGGAAAATAAACGGGCAGTTGTCCGAAAGTCATCAGTGAAGCAACGATAGGCTGGCCACATAAAAAATTCCGGTTTAGCTTATGCAGCCTGATCTTGACAACATTCGAACTTGAGCTGTCATTTGAAAGATGGAAAATCCCGGATCTTTCTAGCACGGCATATTCTTTTTTCAATTCAGGATTCACAATAAATGCCGTCCTCTTTTCGCCATAGTATTCAAAATCCCTGTCTTCTTTCGGATAGATCTTATATGCATAACAGGAACTGAGTGCGGCCACCAGTGCCGTGTACAAAAGCAGCTTCATGAAATCAAAATTATATTTTTTCTTACGAGTTATTTAAACGCAAAGTTCCTTTAGACAAACATGCTCAAGGGAACATTGGTTTAGTTTGGGCCGGCCTCGTGTCTCCCGGCCAACAACAGCATCTTCGTCAACAATGAATGAGGGGACACGGGGATTTGAGATCCATTCAATCAAATCCCGGTCACTCGAAATACAGAACAGGAGGAGACAGGGCATGAAGCGCAAAGCAGACGCAGGCGGCTCTAAGATCTTTGCGTCTCTTCCTTTGCGTGCTTCGCGTCCTTAGCGTTTAAACGGATAGTTCATGATGCTCCTCTCCATCCCAAACAAGCCCGACCTTATTCTTTGGTACGTTTCCTGTATTAACCCCAGCAAAACTCAGAATCATGTTTGATCAAATCTTAGAAATGGTGAAGGACAGGATCGGTAACAATCCTCAAATCGCGTCGCAAATACCGGCCGGACAGGAACAGGCCGTGCATCATGAAGTTGCCACACAGGTTACCAAGGGACTTGCACAGCAGGCGCCGCAACAGGGAGGAATTGGAGGATTGCTTTCGAAGCTACAGGGAGGACTTGCTTCAAATAGTCCCATTACCAGCGCGATAGAAGGCGGCCTCGTGAGCAGCCTCGCTTCTAAATTCGGCCTGCCTCCTTCAGTAACGGGCGCCATTGCCGGTGCGCTGCCCGGTTTGCTGCAAAATTTTGCGCACAGAGCCAATGATCCGAACGATCATACCATTACGCCCGACAGCATCAATAGCTCTTTGTCGCGCATTGGTGCCGGTCGGTTAGGAAGTCTTTTCAACCATTGATCGTTTTTAAAAAACAAAAATCTAACATTAAAAAATCAACGATGAAACGATTTGTTTATTTGTTCATAGCCATCACGATGGCCTCGGTTTATGCGCCATCGTGCAAGTCAAAAAAAACAGAAACACCAACAGTAAATAAGGCAGATACGCTAAGCACTCCTGCTCCGGTTGATATCGCAACGGATACGGAGCTGACCAATGGAGTGAAGGATGCCACGAAAGATTATCCTACCGTAACAGCTTCGGTTAACAACGGAGAAGTTACGCTCGAAGGGTCGGTGAAACGGGACCGCCTTACGAACCTGATGCAGTCAATTCAGGCACTGCATCCGAAGAAAGTGAATAACAATTTAAAGGTGGAATAAAGGAGGGATTTTTATGGCACTACAAAATAAATATGCCGAGCTGGTTACCGCGGCCAAAAATTCAGGTGTGCAGGACCTGCAGGTCAGGGAACAGGGAAATGTGCTTTATATAAACGGCAACGCTCCCACTGGCGCAGTGAAAGATAATTTATGGAATATCTATAACAAGATAGATCCCGACTTCAGAGCGGCGGACCTCGTGTTGGATATAAATGTTACCGCTGCCACAGGAACGAAGGCGACAGTGACGACAAAAGAGTCGAACCTGAATATCCGCAAAGGTCCGGGCACGGAGCAGCCCATTGTCGGAAAGGCTGCGCATAATGATACTGTCACCGTGTTGAATCAGACCAATCAGCAATGGTGGCTGGTAAAAACCAATGCCGGTGTGGAGGGGTATGCATATTCGCAGTACCTGAAGCCTGAGTAAAAAAGAGATAAATGAAACGGGCGAGAACGCGAAGTTCGCAGTGGTGCGCAAGGCGATCCCGGGTGTCCGTTGTGATCCACACGTATGCTTTGCGCTTCAACCTTTGAGGTTAGCCCCGTGTCGCC
>DATMHB010000580.1:0-4290 GCA_035555175.1 Flavisolibacter sp.
TGGCTCATATTCGCAAGGAATAGTTCTTTCATGTAAGCCAGGTCCTTGCTTCTCCTTTCAGATTCGTTCAGCGCCAGCATCATGCGCTGCTGTTGCCTTCCCTGGTTGATGATATACCAGAAGGCGAGGATAACGGCGATCAGCGCGATGGCCGTTATGATTAACCCCCAGACACGAGCGCTCCTGCCTGTTGACTCAACAGTGCCTACAATGTCGCGCAGTTGTCCCTGCCTGTTGCTTTCGAGCTGAGTGATAAGAACGATGATGGAGTCCCTGAGTTGTTTTCCTTTGTTCGTATTGACGAGGGCTTCTGCTTCATTTTTGCCTGAAGTGCGTACGGTGCCGAGCACTTCTTCGTTGAAGCGCTTCTTTTCTTCTACCAGTCTTGTCAGTGTGTTGAGTTGGACTGCTGATAATTTCGTTCCCAGTGCCCGATGCAAACGATCGAGCTCCCGGTCGATCGCCTGGTTATTTTGTTCGATATTCTGAAGATGGTTCTCTCGACCGGTGATCACGGCACCGCGTACGTCGCTCTCGACCGTAAGAATATCGGTTTCAAGCCTGCGCAAAGTGTTCTGTATGCCAAGTTCGTTGAGGAGCCTTTTATTGCCGTCGGTGAGACGCCTGATATTGTAGCCGGAGACCACCTGTAGAAAGACGATCACGACGATCCCAAAGAGAAACACCCACAAAACCAGGTATCGAAAATCAGGTTTATGCATCTTAAAGCCCTACTATAGCCGAAAATACGAAATTCAGCTATGGGCTTCAGATTGTTTAATCGTAAGAATATATTTTTTGAAAAATTTGTAAGCAGCGTAGATACAAAGGATTGTCCCAAGCAGGCTCAGTAATAAAACGGTGAGCCGCTTGTGCGAGAACCACTCATTTAACAGGAAGTACTCCGATGTAATGAGCAGCATAGAGCAGAGTAAGAAGATCAAAAACTTTTTCATAATCAAAGAAGAAAGGCTGCTTTCCGGCAGCCGTTCCCTAGCATTTTCTATCACATGTTCGGGATACAAAAACCGGATAATGTTAGTCAGGTTTGGTTGCGACCGCGAATTGGTATTGTATCACGAAGCAAGGGTAACCGGACGATCTTTTTAAGGATATTTGGTTATGCTGTATAAAAATAAGCTTACATTTTTCACCTTTTATAACTCTTAGTCTAAACTCCAAAAGGGTTCGGCGAAGCCGAAGGAAGCAACGGTGAAATTAGAGGAGGTTTAAACGCCTATTGAGGTTGGATTTATGGGTGTCCGCTACCGGTATCGTGGTCTTGCCAATACTGATCGTTCCTTCCTGGATATAGTCGATCTTATTGATGGCTACAATATAACTTCTATGCACGCGGATGAACTTCGAAGCAGGCAATTTTTCTTCTATTGATTTCAGTGTAGCATGCACCACATGAAATTTCTGAGGCGTGTGCACTTTTACATAATCGCCCATCGCCTCTAGAAAATGTATGTCTTCAATACTGATCCGTTTCAAAACACCGTTGTCCTTTACGAATACAAATCCCTGTTCTTCTACTTTTACTTCCTGCTTGTTGCTGTCGAGTGTTTCCTGGGCCTTTTCAATTGCCTGTTTGAATCGTTGAAAAGCAATGGGCTTTACGAGATAGTCCACCACATTCAATTCAAAAGCCTCCGCCGCATAATCTTTTTTGGCTGTTGTGAAAATGATCAATGGTTTATTGTTACCAAGCTTCTTAATCAGGTCCAGGCCTGTCATGTCGGGCATTTCGATGTCGAGCAGCAGCAGATCGATCGCGGTATTGTTGAGAGAAGATAGAGCCTCGGTTGCATCGCTGCATTCAGCAACCAGTTCCAGTGCGGAAACTTGACTAACAAGCTGTTTCAGGGCCATGCGGGCCATCGTATTATCGTCTACAATTATACACTTCATGGTTAAGGGGCTAAACAAATATAATAAAGGAACCTAATGAACAGCGTAAAAAAATTACGCAGGAAGCAAGGTTCCCGCGTAATTATCATGCCAGTTATTTCACACTGATAACGGGAAGCGCCTTCTGACGGATCAACTCATTGAAAGCAGGAATATCTTTTTGCTTGATCATATTGAGTTTGCTGATCTGCACATCTATTTGCGATGCCAGGTCATTGTATACCTCGCGCACCTGTCTGCTCGGCGCGAAATTACCGCTGTTGGCGGCATCGAACACGCCGGATAATTTATCGTTCAGCCGGATGGGGTAATTCAAAACGTCCTGCCCGCTTTTTGATTTTGTTTGGTACAGGGTTTCTTCGATAGATGTGAGTTGCTTATTGATGCTGTCTGCCATCTGCTTCACTTCCTTCGGTACATCCTTGCCCTGTAATGCAACAAATGAATTGATCTGGTTCCTCAGGGCACGGATATCCTTGATCGCTTTCTGGGTTTCATTGAATTTGTCGCGCACCTGCGCCAGGAATGCATACTGCTCATCATACTCCTGCTGCGACACTTTATAATTAGGGTCGGCTTTGATGGTGAAGGGCACTTCAACAGAATCCTGTCCAACCCTGATCCGATCGAAATAATTTCCCGGCGCAGCCGTAATGGCCCCAGGTACTCCGTTCCATAAGATCATTCCTTCGATGCGTTCACCTTCCGTATAACGCATATCCCATACCGCCTGGTTCATTCCTTTCGTGACATCAAATTTCGTATTGTTCTCTTTTGAATCAGAAGTATAGGATTTTATCAAACGGTGTTCTTTATCGAGTATGGTGAACGCTGCCTTTGTGGAATCGCCGAGGTCCTTTACAAAATAATTCACTACCACCCCGGCAGGCGGATTGGTCCCGGTATTTCTCTGTGTGCCGAAGTTTTGTGCAAACGGACTGCCGGGCATGCGGTATGCCGGAGTTACATCGAACACGTGCAGGTTTTTATTGAGCACGGCATTGTTCATCTGCTGCAGTACAGTGAGGTCATCGAGCACATAAAATGCGCGGCCCTGCGTAGCTACTACGAGATCGTTCTCTTTGATGGTAAGATCCGTTACGGGAACCATGGGAAGATTGAGCTGAAAACGCTTCCAGCTGGCTCCATCATCAAAGGAAATATACATGCCGTATTCGGTGCCTGCATACAAAAGGCCCGCACGTTTTTTATCGGCACGAACGACGCGGGCAAAATCGGTTGGTGCGATTCCGTTCGTGATCAGCTTCCAGGACTTTCCGTAATCTTCTGTTTTGTAGATGTAGGGGGTAAAATCGTCGCTTTTGTATTTTGTTCCCACTGCGTAGGCAGCGCCTTTTTTAAATGGATCTGCATCAATGCTATTCCACATGATCCATTTCGGTGCATCCTTCGGCGTTACATTGTTCCAGTTCTTGCCCCCATCCCTGCTGATCTGCAGCAGGCCATCATCACTTCCCGTCCACAAGAGGTCTTTCTCGTAGGGCGATTCGATGGACGTGAAGATGGTGCAATAGTATTCTACCGATGTATTATCCTTCGTTATGGGTCCGCCGCTGGGCGCTTGCTTTGATTTATCATTCGTTGTGAGATCCGGAGAGATCTGTTCCCATGTCTGTCCTTCATTCTCCGTAACGAACAAAACATTTCCGGCTGTGTATAACCGTTTGGGATTATGCGGCGAAAAAAAGATCGGGAAGTTCCACTGGAATCGATACTTCAGCACATCGGCACCTGCCCCCATGGGGTTGTCAGGCCACGGCGATACGGCCCTGTTCTCGCCCGTTTTATGATCCAGTCTTGAAATATAGCCGCCGTAATTGCCGCCGTAAACAATATCCGGATTCAACGGATCGGCAACTACATAGCCGCTTTCAGCGCCTGCAGTCGGTTCCCAGTCATTGTCTCCAATGGCGGCGCCGGCAGTGCGACTCTTGATCCTGATGGTTGTATTGTCCTGCTGCGCGCCCAAGATGCGGTAAGGAAATGAATTATCTGTGGTGACCCTGTAGATCTGCGCTGTTGGCTGATTGTTATATGTGCTCCAGTTCTCTCCGCCGTCAAAAGAAATTTGCGCACCTCCGTCATCGGCAACGATCATCCTGTTGCTATTCTCCGGGTCAATCCATAGGTCATGATGGTCGCCATGCGGTGTTCTCAGGCCCTGGAATGTTTTTCCTCCGTCGCGGCTGCGCATAAAATTTACATTGGGCGCATACACAGTATTCTCATTTTTCGGATCCACAAAAACCTTGGTATAGTACCAGGCACGCTGGCGGATATTATTGTCGTTACTGGTAAGCGTCCACGATTCGCCACCATCGTTTGACAGGAACATACCGCCATTCTGATTTTCCA
>DATMHB010000581.1:0-5365 GCA_035555175.1 Flavisolibacter sp.
TTATTTGAAAAAGAAGCAGCCGGACTTCGGCTGCTTGAAGCGACCGGCGTGATCGGGGTCCCTGCTGTGATTGATCAATTTGAAACCGGTGACCGCCAGGTGTTGCTGCTGGAATGGATTGGAGAAGGAAGCAGAACCCCATCGTTCTGGAAAAAGTTCGGCGAACAGCTATCGCGCTTACACTGCATCAAAGGGAAAGCATTCGGGCTGGAGATGCACAATTATATGGGCAGCGTCGAACAATGCAACGAATTCCGGTCGAACTGGATCGAGTTTTTCAGGGAGCAACGTCTGCGGCCACTCGTAGAAAAATGTGCTGCGCAACACCTGCTTTCCGCGGCGCACCAAAAGAAATTTGATAGTGTCTACCAAGTACTTCCTCGGGTTTTTGACGCAGCGCAGGAGCCCGTGTTGGTACATGGTGATCTGTGGAGCGGTAATTTCATGTGCGATGACGCTGCGTCGCCGGTGCTGATAGATCCGGCAGTCTATTATGGTCATCCTTCCGTGGACCTGGGGATGACCACTTTGTTCGGCGGATTCTCTTCCGCGTTTTACGAAGCCTATCACTATCACCGTCCGTTTCCTCCCGATTATAAGGATCAATGGAAGGTGTGCAATCTGTATCCGCTTCTCATTCACTTATTGTTATTTGGGCGGAGCTATCTTTCGCAGATCGATCACACCCTGCATTCTTTTTAGTGAATTATCATCTTGTTAACGGCTGCATGCAGGCAATGATTTCGTTTTTCAAGAACGAATTGAATGTATTTTTGCCCGCATGTTATCGGTAACGATATTGGGGAACAACTCGGCTGTACCGGCATTTAACCGTCATCCGACGAGCCAGGTTGTGACGCATGATGGCAACAATTACCTGGTCGATTGTGGCGAGGGCACACAGATCCAGATGATCAAATACAAGATCAGGAGAGGCAAGATCTCGCACATATTTATTTCGCACCTTCATGGCGACCACTATTTTGGGCTGGTTGGCCTGCTCAATACGTTCGGTCTTCTTTCGCACAGGCAGGAATTGCACGTGTACGGGCCTGCCCCTCTGCAGCAGATCATCGAAATGCAAATGAATGTGGCCGATACCGTTCTTCCCTATCCGCTGCATTTCCATACGCTGACCCAACCCGACGTACTCGTCGATAATGAACGGATAAAGATCAGCTGCTTTCCTACCAATCATCGCATCGAGTGTTATGGATTTCTTTTTGAAGAAAAAGAAGGCAAAAGAAAATTACTTATCGACAAAGTGCGGAAGCTGAACATCCCCGTATCGTTCTATTCGAGTTTACAGGCTGGCCTTGATTACATTACGCCAAGGGGACAGGTGATCAAAAACGATGTAGTGACCACCTCACCCGAGCCGGGAAAAAAATATGCTTTCTGTGCGGACACCAAATACGATGAAGAGATCGTGAAGTACATCTATAATGCCGATATGATCTATCACGAAACCACCTACCTCGATAATATGCGGGAGAAGGCCTTAGAGCGATTTCATTGCACTACCAGGCAGGCCGCCGAGATCGCAAGAAAAGCGATGGTAAAAAAATTACTGATCGGACACTTTAGTTCGAAGTACAATACCCTGGAGCAATTTGAAGCCGAAGCGCGCCAGGTATTTGCAAATACAGAGCTGGCGATTGAAGGCAATACTTACGAGATCCATTAGGTTGGGTGGAAAGTGCTGCCTGCGGCAGTGAGGGTTTCACGCAAAGACGCAAAGTCGCCAAGCTCGCAATTTAAAGGTTGTTCACTACTCGACGCATTCCCGTTTGATAAATTCGGAATTAAAATTGATGAGCAATCCTAACTTCAGTCCAGTCAGGTTTAGATACGTAACCACTTGCTTCAGGTGCACCCGAGCTAATGCATCTTGCGATTTTAATTCAATCAACAATTTGTTTTCAACGATGAGATCCACTCTGAAAGCAACTTCGCTCATTTCCGTTCACCAAGCGAACCGGTACCGCTCCTTGTAGACTGAACCCTTTTTCTCTTCATTCATAAAACGATTTGCGCGAAACCTACTCGGTCAGCCATTTATAGAATAACGGGAACTCGGCTCTCCAGGTAGGCTCATTGTGCTTTGCCTCCGCACGAATGACGGTTTCCATTTTTGCTTTTGAGTGGTGGCGCATCTGTTCAAATACCGCAAGCATATCGGGCACCATCGATTCACTTTCCTGCTGGCCCGCATAAAAATAGATCCTGCCCTTTACTTTTTTTGCCCTCTTTGCATCGATGTTCTTCAGGCCGGGCGTGATCCAGAAGGCAGGTGAAAAAACGCCCGCCGCGCCAAAGACTTTAGGGTATTTCAGGATCGCATAAAAGGAGATCAGTCCGCCCATGGAGCTGCCGGCAATAAATGTATTGTCGTCATCTTTTTTTGTGCGGTAGTGTTTATCAATGAAAGGTTTCAGCGTTTTTACAAGAAAGTCCACATATTGATCGCCTTCACCCTTTCCATATTTCTCCATGTCATAGGGCGAATACTCGTTGAGCCGCTTCTCCGCGCCATTGTCAATGCCCACTACGATCAACTCTTTATGGTGCGGCCCGAGTGTATCAAGCGCTTCATCCACACCCCATTCGCCAAAGGGACCGGTAGCTTCGTCAAAAAGATTCTGGCCATCGTGCATATAAAGCACAGGATATTTTTTATTTGATGACGCATAGCCTTCGGGCAGATAGATCCATATTCTCCTGTGACGGTTGAGCTGCGGCATAAAGAACGCAGTATCGATCACATGAACATTTCTGCTCGCCGTACTTTGTTTTGCTTTCCTGGGAAAGTGGTCCGCCCAGTGCTCTACAGTTACCTGAATGGTTGTATCCTTTTCTATCATAGCGCTCCTGTTCGGGGTGGGAAAGCCGCCGTTGACCGACTCCACCGTTTCCCAACTTCCCCGCGTGAATTTGTATTCGATTTTGCCGGCTACAAGATCAATTGTAATGCCGGGTTTGCCGTCCTCCCATGTAAGCACCATCCGCTCATCGTGCGGATTCCAGTTATTGAAGGAACCAGCCAGGTAGATCTTGTTATTCGTCGTAGTGTACGCCGGAAAGCGGTCGATCACAAAATGCACCCTGTATTGAGCGGAGCCGATAAGAAACTTAAACAAGGCAAGGCTGCAAATGATGGCTTTCCTGAACCGATGCATATTTTATTTTAAGGAGGATAGATAGTCCTGCACCTGCTTAACAATGCCGTGGCTCAGTGGTACGAGCGGAAGGCGCAATTCATTTTGAATGATCCCGAGCTCTGCCAGTGCGGCCTTGGCCCCTGCCGGATTGTTTTCCGCAAACAATAACTCGTATCCAAGAAGCAGCCGGTTGTTCAATCCGCGGGCCGTCGTGTAATCATCCGCGAGGGCGGCCGATACCATTGCAGCAAAATCTCTTGGAAAGCAATTCGCGGCCACACTGATCACACCTCTCATTCCGCAGGCGATTTGTGCAAGGGCGAGATTATCATCGCCGCTTACCACTAAAAAATCCTGAGGTTTGTCGCGAAGGATCTGCATGCACTGATTCATATTGCCGCTGGCTTCCTTGATGCCGTTGATATTATCTATTTCATGTGCCAGTCTCACGGTGGTGCCAGCCGTAATATTGCTTCCGGTACGGCCCGGCACATTATATAATAAAACCGGTTTTGCAGTAGCACCAGCCACTGCCTTATAGTGCTGGAAGATCCCTTCCTGGGAAGGTTTGCTGTAATAGGGACTTGCAGAAAGAATGGCCGCGGCCTTATCAAGAGGAAAAGTTTCAACGTCCTTCACCACCGATTGTGTGTTGTTGCCGCCAATGCCCACAACAACCGGTACGCGTTCGGACACTGCCGAAAAAGTGAAGGAGACAATGTCGATCTTTTCATCGCGGCTGAGTGTGGGAGTTTCTCCCGTTGTTCCCAGGGTAACAACATAGTTTACGCCGCCTTCAATTACAAAGTCGATGAGGTTTTTCAGACTCTCGTAGTCAACAGATTTATCTTTTTTAAAGGGTGTAACAAGCGCGACACCGGTTCCTTTTAGCAAATCTCTTACAGACATAATTTCTATTCTTATTAATGTTCTTCACGCAATTTTCTTTCATGCGTGGCCAATCCGTTTCTCAAATGCGGGGCTGATTCGAAGCAGCGGCAGCATCTCCAAAAATTTATCCAAGATCAGAGTTGGGCACAGGTTGCTCAACAACACCCGACCATTCGCTGGTTCCCTCTTCCTCCCAGAATCCCATGCGGCCGAATTTTTCAATCCGCTGGTTGATGCGTTCCTCCGCACTCAATTGTTTGAGTTCATCAAGCACAACGAGCAGACGGCTTTTTAAAATATTCGCCGCCTCGGCGTAATCCCAATGCGCACCTCCGGGTGGCTCGGGAATGATATCATCGACAAGGCCAAAGCCCTTCATATAATCTGCAGTGAGCTTCAGTTGTTCTGCGGCGATCTCTTTTTGTGCCCAGCTGCGCCAAAGAATGGTGCTGCAGTTCTCGGGAGAGATCACTGTATACCAGCTGTTTTCCATCATCAGCACGCGGTCGCCAACGCCTATGCCGAGCGCACCGCCTGATGCACCCTCTCCGATGATGACGCAAATGACCGGCACTTTGAGACGGATCATTTCATAAATATTGCGGGCGATGGCTTCACCCTGTCCGCGCTCTTCGGCTTCCAGACCCGGATAGGCACCGGGCGTATCGATGAGCGTAACAATGGGCTTATTGAATTTTTCAGCAAGGCGCATCAGGCGCAGGGCCTTTCTATAACCTTCAGGGTTGGCCATGCCAAAATTGCGCAGCTGCCTTGTTTTTGTGTTGATACCTTTTTGCTGCCCGATCATCATCACCGTCTGACCATCGAGGAGGGCGAACCCACCCACCATCGCTTTATCGTCCTTTACATTGCGGTCGCCAAACAGCTCCACGAAATTCGTGGTCATCTTTTCGATATACTTTAGAGTGTAGGGCCGGTCGGGATGACGGCTCAACTGCACTTTTTGCCAGGAGGTAAGATTTTGCGTGACCTCCTTCCTTCGGTCGAGGATCTGCTGTTCAAGCTTACCGATCATATCCGAATAGTCGATCTTCTTATGCTCTGCCGCGTGTTTCAGCTTTTCAATCTCGTCAATCAGGTCTTTGATCGGCTTTTCAAAATCCAGGAACTGTCTGTTTGCATTTGAAGGCATAGGCAATTTAGATTGGCGGTAAAATTATGGAATTTGAAGGTTGGATTGCGGAATGGAATAAAAAGGCAAACATGGAAGTGGTTTCGACCAACGAGGCTCACACCGCACAGACGCTCCAATGGAATGGCCCGCGCCCAAATTCACTCGGGGGCTGGACTCG
>DATMHB010000582.1:0-6114 GCA_035555175.1 Flavisolibacter sp.
TGATATGCTCATTTCGTACAACGGCGAGCTCACCCGTTTGCAGTGTGCCTTTGTCGACACGCCCGAGGTAGAGAAGATCGTTGACTTTATTGCAGACCAGCGCGGCTATGCGCAGGCTTTCATGCTGCCTGAATATGTTGATGAGAAAGAGCTCGAAGGAAAAGAATTTGACGCGGCCGATCGCGACCCGCTTTTTGAGGAAGCGGCCAAACTTATCGTTCAGAACCAGATCGGCTCTACGTCACTTCTGCAAAGAAGGATGAAGCTGGGCTATAACCGGGCGGGGCGATTGATGGATCAGCTCGAAGCAGCCGGGGTGGTCGGTCCCAACCAGGGCAGTAAGGCAAGAGAAGTGTTAATGAAAACTGAAGTTGAATTACAGGAATATCTCGAAAATCTAAGCTAACGTTAAGAACAATTGAGCGATTAAACGAGCCTCCTCTACGCGCCTCTAACGAATACTAAACAGTTATCTTTGCTCGCATATAAACAACTTATTCTGATGAAAAAATTGTACACACTAATAACGCTTGCTTTTGCTGTATCAACGCTGTATGCGCAAACGGATAAGAATCCTACAAAGAATGATCCCGCTGCCAAGAAGATACTGGATGCGGTCAGCAACAAGTTCAGGACCTATAAATCGCCGCAGGCAACTTTTACCTATCGCGTAGAAAATGCGCAGGGCAAAGCGCTCTCAACAAAGAAAGGCACAGTGATCATGAAGGGTAATAAGTACAGAGTGGCCATGGATGGAATGGAGATCTATTCGGATGGCAAAACCGTCTGGAACTACGACAAGTCCGCCAATGAAGTAACGGTGAATAATGTTGATGCCGCAGGCAGTGCAATGACACCTCAGAAATTGCTGACAAATTTTTACGACAAGGATTTCTATTATAAATACAACGGAGAGAAAAAAGAAGGAGGGAAGCAGTTGCAGGAGATCGAGCTCACCCCATCCGACAAGACCCGTCCTTTCCATATGGTTTACCTTCTTGTTGACAAGGCTTCAAACACCATTTACAGTGCAAGGTTCCTGGAAAAATCAGGTGGCCGATATAGCTATACGATCAATGGCATGAAGCCAACGGCAACGGTCGCAGATAAGGACTTTAGTTTTGATAAGACGAAGCACCCTGGCGTTGAAGTGGTCGATCTGCGATAAGAGGGACAGATGCCCGCGCGTGCGCGATGTGTTCTCAATTCATTCAAACCATACTCCGGCTCTCCTCTATTAATTTCTTATGATGCTGCACATGATAAATAGTGAAATAAAGCATCTCTCTTAAAGTAACCCGTCCAAGCAGCGGATGAGGCAGGATATAATGATCGAGCTGGTCTTCGGAAAAGCGGTTGATTTTCCTGCCAATAGCGTTCGCCGTTCGCATGATTTTTTCATTCAACCGGTTTCTCTGGTCCAGGGGAACGGGGCCTGGAACAAATCTTCCCGACGCCCGTCCGCCGGCAGCAAGTTTAGTTTTGTATTTTTCTATGAGCGTTTCATAATCTTTGGAAGGCCGGTTAGATTTCCCGAATACGAGCCGCATAATGGTTTTCGGAAATCCCATAACCCGGCTCAGGGGTTGAAGGCTGCGATAGATATGGTCCGCCTGCTGACCCGCCGACCATTTGCCGGGGCGTGCATACATAAAATCCTCTCCGCTCAGACCGGAAATGTACTGCACGAAGCTTTCGTGATGATTCAGCAGCTTCAGGATGATCTCTTCTTTGAACATTTGAATTGCAATTCGAAAAGCGGGTTTGCCCTCAATGGGTCTTCCGTCCCTATTAAGTTAAAAAACATTTTGCAAGCCTCCATATGGGATTCGCCAAACCATTATAATCAAATTGTCTTCCGTGAGAAATTGATTTCGTACCTTAATCATGCAAAACCTAACTGTGAAGTTCCTCACTGCCGCCGCAATTCTGGGCTTCAGCATTTTTCTCATGCATATGAAGCCTGTCGGATCCGGAGAAACTGGTTCCGGTTTTCGGATTGATCGACCCGGGCCCGGCGACCTTTTCAATAATGATTCAGTGCTGTGCATTACCCTTGCGGGCGATATGCGTTCGCTGTTAAATGACCGGTCGGATGGTGCGCAATATCATCCGCTTCTTCTTTCCTACGTGGATGATGATAGCGGTGCCGTTGCCATTCCGTTGAAAGCAAAGACCCGCGGGCATTTCAGGCGCCAGGCAGGAAATTGCACTTATCCTCCTCTGCTCCTCAATTTTCCAAAGAAGCAGGAACGCCCCTCTATTTTTTCAACACAGGTCAAATTGAAATTGGTTTGTCCCTGCCGGGGCGAGCAATACGTGATCCGCGAATACCTCGTGTATAAAATATACAATCTGCTTACGCCAAAAAGTTTTAGAGCGCGACTGGCGAGAGTGACGCTTTTTGATTCGATCAGGAAAAAACAAAGTCTGTTCTATGGAATTTTACTGGAAGAGGATGAACAGATGGCGAAAAGGAACAACCCCGTCCTGATATCCGGACAGCAGGTTCGTGGTGAGAATACAGATACTTCAAGCTATCTGAAAATGGCGCTGTTTCAATACCTCATCGGGAATACCGATTGGTCGGTGCCTTATTTCCATAACACCAGGCTCATTGCGTGCGATTCCCTGTCTGTTCCTTCGGTTGTGCCTTATGATTTTGACCATGCTGGCCTCGTAGACGCGCCCTATGCGCAACCTGCCGAAGAGCTGGCGCTGGCATCGGTAAGAGAAAGAAGGTTCAGGGGCTATTGTATTACCGACATGAGAGCGTTTGAAGACGTGATCGATACTTTCAACCTGCTCAAGAAAGACATTTATGGTCTTTACATCAATTGCCCTTTGATCGATAGCAAATACCTTACATCGACACTTCGCTTCTTCGAAGAGTTTTACCGGACGATCAATGATCCGAAAAAATTAAAACTGGCTTTCAGCTATCCTTGTAATGGTGACCGTTCGAATGTCGTGATCAAAGGCTTGAAAAAAGAATGACCAGATTGTTCTTTGCCTAAGCACTCACGATCAATACCGGAATTTTTAAGCGGTGCCGCACGGCATCAATCGTTTCTCCGTACAGCCAGTCCTTCATACCACTGTGTCCATGTGCTCCGATCACCAGCAGTTCCGCCTGCGCCTCCTTCACCAGTCTGGGGATCTCTTTGTTGCGATTGCGGAAGCCAAGCCTGCTGTCTGCAACCAATCCCTTTTGCTTCAAATAACTAACGTAGCCGTCGAGCTTTTCCTGGTCTTTCCTGCTTTCAAGATCATCGGTCTCGGTTCCCCATACGCGCGCCGACGCACTTTCAACAATATGGATGAGGATGATCCTGGTAAATTCTCCTGATTGACGGATCGCGTGCGCAATGAGATGTTGGTCGCGGTCGCTGAAATCAAGGGCTACGGCGATCCGCTGATAGGTGGGCAATTGTATTTCCCCCAACGGAGTAGCGCCCTTGTGCACCTGCAACGAAACGTCTTTGATGGTTTTATTGAGCAGTGGATAAACAATTGAAACGATCAGAAGGAAAAGGAATATCAAACCTCCGAGAATGATGACGATTTTCCAGAACAGGCTTCCGCCCCCTTCAAAATAGCCGGCGGCCTGCTCTATCACCATGCGGATATTGAGGTACACAAGAACGGCTGTGATGAGCCAGGCAAACAATTTCACTATGGGCTTGATGGCAAAGACCCCCATGGTCTTTTTATCGCTCACGAAATGTATGAGAGGAATGATAGCAAATCCAAGCTGAAGACTCAGAATGACCTGGCTTAACACCAGGAGGTTGTTAATATTCTTTTCGCCGTTGATCAGGATTACGATGACAGCAGGCGTGATGGCAATGAGCCGCGTCATTAGCCTGCGCATCCATGGATTGATCCTCAATTGCAGGTAGCCTTCCATTACAATCTGTCCCGCCAGCGTTCCCGTCACGGTGGAGCTTTGGCCTGCCGCGATCAGCGCGATGGCAAACAGATATGGAGCGACCTTGGTACCCAGTAGCAGATCAAGCAGGCGATGCGCATCCTTGATCTCTGCAACATCTGTACGGCCTGTTTTGAAAAACACGGCAGCAGCCAGTACCAGGATCGCGGCATTGACGAAGAAGGCCAGATTCAGGGCGATCGTACTATCGAGAAAATTCAGTTTGATGGCGCGCCGCAGACCTTTTTCGTCACGCTTTATTTTTCTTGTCTGAACCAGCGCTGAATGGAGGTACAGATTGTGCGGCATCACGGTGGCGCCAATAATGCCGATGGCAATGTACAGGGCGGTGTCGTTCGGGATGGAAGGAATAAATCCTTTCGCCACCTGGGTCAGGTCAGGCTTAGCCAGAATGATCTCAACCAGGAATGAAATACCGATGATTCCCACCAGGCAAATGATAAAGGCCTCCATCTTCCGCATGCCCAGCCGCTGGAGCAGCAGCAGGAGAAAAGTATCAAGTACGGTGATCATCACAGCCCATAGCAAAGGGATGCCGGTGATAAGCTGAATACCGATGGCCATGCCCAGCACCTCCGCAAGATCGCAGGCCGCAATGGCGATCTCAGCGAGCACGTAGAGACAGAGGTTGATATATTTCGGATAGGTTTCCCTGTTAGCCTGCGCAAGGTCGCGACCCCGCACAATACCGAGGCGCGCTGAAAGGCTTTGCAATAAAAGCGCCATGAGGTTACTCATCAGGAGCACCCAGATCAGTTTATATCCGAACTGGCTGCCGCCCGCCAGGTCGGTGGCCCAGTTGCCCGGATCCATATAACCCACGCTTACGAGGTAAGCAGGACCAAAAAAGGAGAGGGCTCTTTTCCATACGGGTTTATGCGCAGCTGTGGTGTCCACGCTGTGGTGAACCTCGCTTAATGAATTATAGCTTGGCAGGTGATTCATATGTAACGAAAATGTTTTTGGCCAGTTGTTCACTGATGGTGATATTACCGGTCTTTGTTTTTATTTCAAGTGAATGATCAAATTCAAAATGTTTCTTTACTTCAAGCTTCGTTCCGATCCCAATATTCCTATGCTGCAATAATTCCAGCATCTCTTCCGACTGATTGGTTACCTGACATACGCTCGATGGCTGATGAAGGGGTAATTCCATAAGCGATATCTTGCTCATGTTCTTGATCCTGCCCTTGCTGTCGGGAATGGGATCGCCGTGCGGATCGAAGGGAGGGAATCCAAGGTACTGATCGAGCCGGTCGATCAATTGCTTGCTGCTCACGTGTTCCAGGTCTTCGGCAAAGGAGTGCACTTCATTCCATGCGAACTTCAGCTTCTCCGAAAGAAAGTATTCCCATAGACGGTGGCGACGGATGACCAGCAGCGCTATCTTTTTGCCTTCCGGGCTTAACGAAAAACCATAGTAAGGCTTATAATGCAATAATTTTTTTGCATTCAGCTTCTTCATCATGTCGGTTACAGAGGCCGGCCTCGTCTGCAATTTTTCGGCAAGCACGGAGGTGGTGACCATCCCTTCTTCGTTTTGGAGATGGAATATTGCCTTCAGATAATTTTCTTCACTGATCGTGTAATTCAACGCGGCTAATTTTTATTTTAGACAAATCTAAAAAATATTTTTCACAACCTGTAACAGTCCTGAATGGAGCAATTTTCCTTACTTTGGCAGAAATACCAGATATGTTCCGGATTGGCATTGTCATTATCTGTCTTTCTTTGGTAGCCTGCAAAGACAAAAAAGCTAATGGAAAGGACGACGCTTTTTCATTCGAAGTTTTTTCCGGCCAGTTCCCCACCATTAAGCCTCCCTATGTTCTTTCAGATACCGGACTGCTGAAGAACCGTGATACAACGAGCATTCATGATCCGGAATTTTCGAAAATGATCCCGGACAGCATCAAGACGAATTTGTTTGGAAAGGGCGCCAGGATCAAATACATTTCAATGGCGGCGATCCAGGCGGCAAAGGAAAAAGGATATTATGTGGTCAAAGCCATCAGCGGATCGAAAAAAGCAGCGCTATTAATCGCTTTCACGAAAGACCGGTTTGGAGGCATTCTTCCTTTTCTGGTTCCTGATGCCGATCCTGCCACTTCACAGGTTAGTAGCATAGACCGGTCCTTTTCCATCATCAAGAGCATTACCTT
>DATMHB010000583.1:0-2678 GCA_035555175.1 Flavisolibacter sp.
CCCTTGTTTGACCGAAAAATCGCACTGGAAACCGAAGACTGGTTTCAGCATTCAGCCACACTTCCGTGCCATCTGACAGCCTGACTTTGTAATCAAACGACGCAGGAACAGCCAGGGTACTCCATGGTTGGGGTCCCGCTGGAGAAGATGCGTAGGTTAATTCTTTATCACTGACCTGAAAAGTGGCACCGCCAAATTGCAGCGTCTTCGACTCATGGTCGTGCAGCCGGATTATTTCGCCGTTGTCCATGGAGAGGGTAATGCCCGGCTGCTTTACATCAGCTTGAAGGGACGGTTGCTCTTTCATGAAAAAGTAGATGCCCACCACGACCGCCGCTATTGCTGCGGCGACACCGACTACCCGTGCGAAAGAAACACGGCTGGGCCGGCGTTGTTTTTTCAAAAATAGCCTCAACTGCTGCCAGCGATGCTCTTCGTTTACGTTCAAGGAAAAGCCCTGCGCTTCTGCTTGCCGTACCTGTTGGTTCATTTCGAGCCATAGCCGACGCACCCCGGCATCATCCGCCAGCAATAGCTCAATCACCAGATCGTCCTTTGGAGCAATTGTGCCGGCGATTTTTTCAATCAATAGAATTTGTATCTGTTCGCTTGTAAAGTCCATTCTTATTCTTATGACAACATTATTTGTCAAAAAGGTGAACGGTCGTGAATTTTAATCGCATCCGCAAAAATTTGAGTGCCAGTTTCAGGTGGCTTTTAAGGGAAATGACACTGATGCCCATTTCTTCTGCGGCTTCATGGTATTTCTTGTTCTCAAGGTGCACCAGGTGAAATGCCTTGGAACGTTGGGTGGGCAATTCGTGCAGGGCAGCTAAAAGGTATCGCTGTAAGAGTTGTTCCCTGTTGTCCTCGAATACAACGACACTGGCATGGTCGGCGTAGGCATCCCGCATTTTGATTTCTTTATCAGCCCTCGTTAAGTAATTAAGACAGCGATTCCGGATTGCGGTATGGAGATAAGATTGAAGCGACTGCTGCACATTGTGGTAGAGTTGTTTGTTCCAGAGATCTAAAAACAATTGCTGCACCTGATCTTCTGCCTCCTCCTCGTTTTTCAAAAGAAAAAAAGCCTGCAACCGCAGCGGTTTAAAATACTGTTTAAACACCTGTTCAAAGGCCGCTCCATCACCTTTTCTAAAAGCAATCAGCAGTCGCTGGTGATCCTGGTCTGTCATATCGATAAGATTACAGTTTCAAAAAAATAGCCGTTGGCAATGAGGATTTTTTATGAAAAATGTCTTTCCATTAACCCATAAATGCTTTTTGTCCCAATGCTGTTCCCGCCTGATCATAGCAGAAAACAGCTGGCTTTATAATGACTAAGATATGGGTTCGATTCGGTTTGTGAATGGGTACATTGTTGATTTTTTTGACAAAACTGCAGAGCGTTTTTTCTTGATGACATCGTTTGACGATCACGGTCGGCTGAGAATGCCCAAACCAATGATGGCAACTTCTTTCCTCTGCAGACCACCATTGTGAAATCTTAACCTCGCTTCAACATCAGTAGTGCAACCAATATAAAATTTACCATCCTTCAGACTTTTAAGGATATAAACGTAATAGGCCATCCAGCTAATTTATAGACCTGAGTGGTCTTTGCCGGCCTAAAAAAACAAAAAGCCCTGAGAAAATTCTCAGGGCTTGTCTGGAAGACGTTACAATATTCGAACTTGTGCGTCGGGCTGCGCCCGACGAAGCCCGCAAAAAGAAAAGCCCGCCTTCGCATGAAGCTTCGGCGGGCGAAGTCGGGAAGACAGGATTAGCTGCGCTGATCCTAAAAGGGGGATACAAAGCCAAGCCTCGCAAGCTACGCTTGCTTTGGTTTTATTGTTTTTTCGCATTTGCAAGCAAGCTTGCATGCCTCAAAACAAAAAAACCCCTCCGCTATCGCGGAGAGGCTTGGCTTTGTCGGGAGAGCTGGACAATGTTCGAACCTGTTAATCAAAGATTTAGAGAAAATAATGGACTTTTTGGAACAGAACAGAATTTTGTTGGACATTCTTGATGAGCCTTTCTAAACTTCCAATTTAGATTTCCCAAATTAAATTTCTCTAACCTTATATTTAAAGATCTTCAATTAGTATTTCGGCGGCTTTTAAGCCGCCTTTTTCTTGCTCTTTCTATTTTTAAAAATCAAATACAACTTACCCGAATTTTTTTCCATTTTGCAGTCCTTATGCAGTATCGCAAACCTAATCAGTATTATATAGATCAATATGACCGTGCGACTATTAAAATGCTTAAGGATGCCGAAAAAGAATGCAAATCTTTTCCATTAGATATACGAAGTATTCAAATTCATAGGCTAGTTGTCGAAAATGGCATACTTAGAGCCAGGGAAAAAGATACTACTATAAAAAAATGGATACAAGAGGATGAGCTAAAAGATAAGCTTATAAAAGAAATTCAAAGACCTGAAAAAATTAGATGTAATAGTTGTAACTCAATAATGCAGTTTGAATGTCATTTATTTGAAGCTGATGTTCCGATTTTATTTGCGTTCAAATGCCCAAATGGGCACCTCCCCAAAAAACTTATCTACCCCGATAGCCGCGAAAAGATAATTCCTAAACAACTTTGCGATGAGTGCGGTTATGAAATCAATAGAAACAGCCAAAGAAAAAAATCGATCTTAACTACGACTTACACCTGTG
>DATMHB010000584.1:0-7999 GCA_035555175.1 Flavisolibacter sp.
TTTACTGACAATGAAACGTCCTTCCTTAAATTGCCATGAATGTCGAGGTCGAGGATTATCGTTTGCAGCCCACCATAAGATATTTCAACCGTGTGTTTTCCGACTGGCAGCAGTAGATTAAAATATCCGAGGTTGTTGGAAACAACTCCTCTTTGCGAGGCCGGTTCATAAATTGTTGCGCTGATAAGGGGCTCATTGCTTGCCTCCTCCCTTAAGTAGCCAAAAAAACTGTATCTGACGGGAAGAAAGTTATCAATATTAAACGTCTCTGTCGAAGGGGCCAGAATGATCTTATCGTTGTGTTCTAAAAGTTTTACCTTTTGGCCATTGAGCACTATTTGAAGTACGGCGCCAATAGTGTTTTCATTGCCTTCCAATTGCACTGTTTTGCCTGGCTCAAAACTGCCGGATGAATATTCCAACACGACGCCGCTGTTAAGGCTTAGATCCTGCAGAAAATCATCGATGGAACCTTTTGAAATTTGAGGATGGTAAATTGTTTGAAGTAATTTTTTTTGGGCATTTGCAACGAGCGATGCTCCACCGAGAAAAATAAGCAGAAGTAGGTTTTTCATTTTGGTCAGTTAGGCTATTGGCGGTCCGACAGTTCTTGGCCGGACGTCTATAAAAATAATCAACTTTTTGTGATAAATAATGTATTCTCCTTTAATTGGAAGCGTAAGGCGGTTAATAATTGCAGTTCTTTGATGACCTGATCCAGAGGTTCATTCTTGAATCGCGCAGTTATCTGGATAGAACCGAGACCGTCTGCCGTCTGAACATTGATCAGATAATAATTTTCAAGGTCTTTTGCTGCTTCAGCAAGCGGTGTATGATTAAAAGTGAGCGTTTTCGATTTCCAGGATAAGAGATTTGCCGTCTTCACCATCCTTCGCTCGGGCAGTGCCTTCTCCAACACGGCCGATTCGCCCGCCTGCAGCTTAAGCTCCTGTTGCTTTTGCCCTTTGGCGGCAAAGCTTACAGCTCCTTCGACCACCGTTACCTGTTCCAAAGAATCATGGCTTTGCACGAGAAAGGCAGTGCCAATATCTTGTATCACACTTTTGGAAGTGGTGATGAAAAAAGGATTTTGTGCGTCATGCCTGATTTCAAAATAAGCTTCGCCTTCAAGTTTCACTTGCCGCCCTCCTTTCCCAAAGTCGTCCGGCATCGAAAGCCTGCTGCCTTTACGCAATGTGATGGCGGTTCCATCCGGTAATTGAATTTGTTTATTCATGTCCACGGCCCGCACTTCGGTCCAGTTGGTTTTAGATGACCGGTTAAAAACAAAATACGCACTTATGATGAGGACAATGGATGCTGCGATCAAGATGGCTTTCTTCCAGGGAAACATAGCAATGGCCCTTGGTTGCCTTTCAATTGTTTGGGCATGTACATTTCGCCACGCGCGGTCCACGTCCATTCGGTGCACCGCCACTTCAGCAGAGTCTAGCCATAAACGTTTTAGCAGCTCAAACTCGTCGGCATTGGCCTTGCTTTCATTAATCCATTGCAGCACTGCCTCTGTTTCGGCCGACGAAGACTCGCCATTGAGGTAGCGAAGTAAAATTTCCTGTATTTGGCTGTTACTGCTCATGGTCTTTATTAAAAGCATTTTTCAATGAAAACCCCTATTCCCTGAACAAAATATTTTCCGCACACCATCCAAAACAGGACTAGCAAGTAGATCCCGTTTTCTTTTGCGAAAACTCTCAGCATACGCATGGCCTTTCCCATCTGGTTTTCTACAGTTTTTACCGATATGCCCAGGGTGTCTGCAATCTGTTGATAGGTTTGACCACTTAATCTGCTCAGCATAAACACGTCTCTGCATTTGGGTGGCAATTGCTCCATGGCTTTTGAAATGAGCGCCCCGGGATCCGCACCAGCATCTGAGGCCTCTCGACGCACCATTATTTCATCCGGCGCATCCTCATCACTTAATTCGACAATTGGAATTTTTCTGTTTTTTTCGATTGAGCGTAAACAATTGTTACGGATAGCAGCGAATAAATAAAACTTGAGTTGCTCGGCCCCAATCAGATCTTGTCGTTGTTCCCAAATTTTAATAAAAAGATCCTGGACAAGATCTTCGCTCCTTCCTTCATCTTTTAAAAAAGTGTAGGCATAACTGCACAAACGTTCATAATGCTGTCTGAACTCATTTTCAAAATTGTCTCGTATCTCTAGTGCTTTTGTGTCCATTTCTAAGTGTCGTCACACCTGTTCAATGATCGTCTTTTCCATCATCGATTGCTGACCGCCAGCGAAACCGTTGTAATATTTTGTGGTCAGGATGATCGTCCTTTCGCTTTTTATCATTTCAAGGTAAGCAATTACCGCTTGTTGAACCGTTGGTTCTAATTGTTCGATGATGCCATCAAACATCAGGACTTTCTTCCTGCTCAACACCGTGCGGGCAATTTTAAGCTTTTGATAATCAGACCGGGAGAGAAGCCTGCCGCCTTTTCCGATATCGCAATGGAGGTCGAAGTCATCATTTTTATTTTTCCTCGAGAAATTGAGTATGCGTAACCATTTCCGCACCTCATCATAATTTTGGCTTTTATCAAGGAAAAGGCACTTGAATGGTGTATTGCCATGCAGCACCGTTTGATCGGAGCAAAAAGCGATGTGCCTTCTCACGCTTTTTAATGAAAGGCTGTCGAGATCCGTTCCATCCAGCAAAATAGTTCCTCCGGCAGGCTGATAAAGTCCAACCAACAATTTAAAGACGGTAGTGCTGCCTCGGCAATCGAGATAGTTTATCTTACCTGGTTCCCAGGTAAAGCTCATGTTACTTAGCACCTGGTTTTCCGCATCATATGAAAACGAAACGTGGTGAAATTCAATTTTTCCTTCGCTGAATTCATAGTTTTCCTTGCCTTGTTCATTTTCCAAAGGCTGCTGCAGAAAGGATTCTAATTTTCTTAATCCCGTATTTCCTGATTTCCAGATTGCCGATACACGCATGGTTCTTTTAATAGCCGGAAATAACAAAAGAAGCAATAGAATGTAGGGAATAAAAGCAGCTCCTTTTGGTCCGGATGTATTGGAATGCGTAAAGAAAACCGTCAATAACAACAGGAACATTATGGCAAAGGGAAGCACGTAATGCAGGCTCTTCCAGAACGCCGCTTTTACGCTGATTCGCTGAAGTACATCAGTTTTTTCCTTAAACCTGTTGATCACGCTAAATTCCTTGTTCCAGGTTTTAATGGTCTCCAGACCTTGCAAGCTCTCATGGATATAGGAGACGTTCGCCGACAGCGAATCCGTGCGCATATCGTCCAATTTTTTAATTTTCAGGCTCACGAAATGCATCAAGGAAAAAGCCGACAGGAAACCTGCAGCCACATAAATGCTCGCCACGAGGTGAAGCTGGAAAAGCACCAATATCCCAAAGACAATAAAAAACAGATCACTTCCAAATTGAAAGAAACCCTTCTCCAGAAATGACTGGGCACTTTTAAGGTCGCTGCTATACCGCAGCAGGTATGAACCGACTGTTTTTTTAGACGACGCTTCGATCCTCATTCGCAAATGATGGCGGAACAGCTTTTTGCGCAGCCAGAAGGAAAAAGCTAAAGCGATACTCTGCGAGCCAAAGCGGAATAAAAACTGAAAAAGCGTTGTGGCAAAAGTCAATAATAGAAATACTGAAAAAAAATATTGTCGGTTGTGTGGCAGCGATACGTGAAGGAGGTGCAGAATGCGTCCTTTATTCGAATGGTGATGACTTAGAGTTTCGTAATAGGTGCCGATGCTCAGTGAAAGGAAGATGGCAAGGCAGTTACTGAGCACTCCGCAAACGATCAGAGCGATGGCAACTGCCTTTCTTCCTTTTAAAAAGCCGGTGATTAAACGGCTGATGAATTTTCTAGCCATTGACAACTGATTTTGATGAAGGGGTTGCAAAATGCTGGCTTACCTCCGTGCTCATAAGCTGTTCAATGGTAAATACGGGAATGCCAATATTATTTCTTACCTCTTCCATCAGCAGAGGACTGGCTGTGAACAGTCCGCTCAGGGCGCTGGGGTAAATGTCCAGGTCGTTGAGCATCTTAACACCCGTTAAGGCACTGAGACTGTCGCCGCAAGAAAAAACTACGTGGTCTACAAGTGACATAAAGGCCTTGTTTTCCAAAAGCATCTTTGTTTCTCTCTGCAGTATTCCATCTGCGATTTCGATAACGACCGTATCCGGTTCGTGAACCGTAGCTTTTATCATCAGCGATTCAAAAAGATTTAATAGTTCATGTTCGCTGCACAAATAAGTGGAAGGAAAACCGAAGGCCGAGAAGTCAATGGAAAGCTGGGCGCCGCAATCCGAGACCAAGTCGGCATCCTTTGTATAGACTGTTCCTGTTAGTTTAACGAAGGAAACGCGTTGCCCATTCAGCATAAGACCTCTCGACAAATAAGCCGCGGTGGTTGTTTTCCCGCTGTCCATTGAAGAGCCTACCGAAAGTATGATCTTGCACCGCTTGGCAGGTGCGCCCGTGAATCGGTTGAGTGGCCCGGCTATTTTTTTTGTGTTCACCACCTGCCCGCTATGATTGGTAACATAGCCAACGATCTGGAGAACAGTCGGGCCTTTATCGGCCAGGGAAGCGTGCATACTGCTGATGATACCGATTGTTCCTCCGGCGCCAAGTATATGGAATTCGGTCCTACAATCGGACGGCAGATAACCTTCGAATTGAGCAGTAGCATAGCGTGTTCCAAAGGCGGCAACAATATGATCGCCTGGAAGGATCAGAACATTTCTTTTTGTATCGGACTGTATTTGCTTATGCTTGCCAATAGACACCACTTTAAAAACAGCTACGTCACCAGCTACAGGAACATAATAGTGGACCTTATTTTGATCAATGTTGCAGTGATGAAGGTTGATATCTTTGCAGATGATCGACTTTTTGATGGGGACTTGCATAAAATTGATTTAAATGGGTTTGGATTAATTATCTTTTCCTAAGCTAAGTTGCAAAGAGAGCCCGGCTACATTGTAATCCTCAAAGGGCCTTGAGATCTTGCCTGTTGCCGGATTAAATGCATTTATTTTCTTGTCATCGGGGGTTAAAAAATTAAATTCACTCTGGTTCATATAGTACAGCGTGAGCTGGACATGCGTGCTGATCCTTGAGTTTAACCTTGCGTAAAATCGCCCCCGGTGAAAGCCGTCAGGCGTACGGCTGACAGTGGGCTCGCCTATTTGGTCGTAATACTGTATCGGCGTTCCTCCAACATTATAATATAAAGAATAAGATACAGAAGGCCTCAGACGCAATGGTGAAAAGCGGCTACGTAAGCTCAGGCTATTGGTAAAAATATAGCGTTGGTGGTATCTTGCTTCCGTTTTGTTATGGAACTCAGCTTGCAAACTGTGTTCGGCCTTTAAAAATCTGGAGAATTTATTTTCAATGCTGCCCTGCACAAAAAGCCGGTTACGCAACGCATTTGTACTGCCAGGAACATAGTTCAATTGGTCGCCAAATCTTAATGCGAGCGTTTTGGTCAGGTCAATGGAAAGTGCTGCTGAACTTTGTGCAAATTTCAGCGCATAGGCGTTGCCAGGGGATAATGATGCTAATTCGTTGAGTCTAAGGTCTACTGTTTTACCGATGGGAATCTTAAATCCGATAGCATTCCAGTTTTGCCATTCTTTTTGCTGGCCAAAGATAAACGTACTGGTAACGAGCAAAGGCGCTAAGAACAGCACTTTTGTTTTAAAGATGGATGTGATCATAGGTTTCGGTTTTATTGCTTTCTATCACTAAAACCGAAAAATTCAAAATACCCCTATGACAATGGGGAGCTTTTTTCCGAAAAACCTGGTCAATTCAAACAAATGAGGCACAACCATATCCATAACTCTTTGCTGTTCAGGATTCGTGACGGATTTTTGAGCAATTGTCCCGTATAGACCTATAAGGTCTTTAAAACCTTATAGGTTCATTTATAAACCCCCGGAATAAATCCCTTCAAAAACTTGGGGGACCTCTCCCCAGAAGAAAAGATTTTTCTTTTACGGAAACAGACAATCAACCAGGATGGATTGGGCTAAAAGACACACAATGCCGACTACACTGTTGAACATCACTGGCTTGAAAAAATTTGAAAGGGAAAGTTGCTTTTATTCAGGGCAAAACAATAGGAATAGGATCAGAGGGTGGTCCAAAAATTGAAACCCAACCTTATAGGTCTTAAGACCTAAAAGGTTGGGTCCGCGATGCGACTTAATTGATCCCCTCCATTTTCTTGATCGGCCGAACCTCAACCCTCGCTGTTTCATCTTCAAAAACAGGGTTCATCCGCGCAATATCCATCGCGTCCTGGAGGCTCTCTGCTTCGATCAGAAAATAACCGGCAATAACTTCCTTGGTTTCATTAAAAGGACCGTCCTTCAACTTTCCATTTCTGTTGAAAATAATTGCCCCTTCCATCTCCAAAGGCTGGGCACTCTTCATCTTGCCTTCCTGTACAAGCTTACCAATGTAACCGCCAACTTTTTGAAGATGGCTTTGCTGTTGCTGTGGAGTCAATCTTTCAAAATGATCGCCCTGTGTCCTGATGAGAAATAAAAATTCTTTCATGATGATGTGATTAGGTGAATGAATAGTTTACGGGCAATGACAAGGAACCTTTTTTGAAAGGGACATTTCCAAAAAAATAATTTCCGGAATTTTTTTAGTTTATGCCGTCTACGGTTCGCACCGGCCTCACCTCGATCCTCGCACCAAGCCCATCCCCGAAAATTGGATTTGCTTTCGCAATGGCCACGGCTTCATCAAGGTCTTTTGCCACGATGTGAAAATAGCCCGCGATCACTTCCTTGGTCTCGTTGAACGGGCCATCCCTTAGTGCCCCCGCTTTCCCCGAGATCGTAACACCGGTCATATCGAGCGGCTGCGCAGATTTGATGATGCCCTTTTGCATCAGGTCACCAATATATGCTACGCCTTTTTGAACGTGTGCCTGCATTTCGGACGGCGACATGGTTTGCCAGGGATCCCCTTCCGTGCGGATAAAAAGCATGAATTCTTTCATTTGTTAGTTTGTTTATGATGCTATAGACAAATGAGACCATAAAAAAGGGACATCAAAATTTATTTTGCAGGCACCGCTCAAGCTTTTTTTTCAGAAGCGCCCTTTCGGCCTCCAGTGGCGACAAGACAATAGCTTTTTGCAGACAGGCCACCGCCTTCTGGAAATCAGCCATTTCCAAATAAAATTCCGCTTCCGTGGAATAGAACAGGTGGTTGGGTTCGAAGGATCCATTCCGCTTGATCGCTTCAACTTCCATGAGGGCACGCTCCGGCCCATACACCTTACACACCGCTATTGACCGGTTCAATTGAACAAGTGGTGAACGATCCAGTAATAAAAGATGATCATACATGTCGAGTATGCCCTGCCAGTTAGTGGATCCATAATCCGGAGCTGCACAATGCCATGCTGAGATCGTGGCAAGCAGGTGATAGATCGAGACGGTCCTGTCGCTGGTAGACTGTTCCAGATAATAAAAGCCTTGATTCATTAATTCCTTGTCCCACAGCGAGCGGTCCTGGTTCTCCAGTGTAAGGATATTGCCCTCACCGTCGAGCCTTGACCTGAACCTTGATGCATTGAGCAACATGAGGGATAAAACTGCAAAAACATTCGACTTGTTCTGGATCACTGGCGACGCCGCGAGCATTTTCGTCAGCCGCATGGCGTCCTCACAAAGTTCATAACGGATCATCTCATTACCACCGGAAGCGCTGTATCCTTCGTTAAATACAAGATAAATGGTCTCCAGCACGGCATCAAGCCGCTTTTCGATCTCCTGATTCGCCGGAATTTCAAAAGGCAGGTTCGCTTCCCTGATCTTTGCCTTGCACGCACCAGCCTTTTATTCACAGTATCCTCTGTAGTGAGGAATGCGCGGGAAATTTCATAAATACTGAACCGGCAAACCGCTTTTAAAGTAAACGCTACCTGTGAATCGCGGGATAAT
>DATMHB010000585.1:0-10166 GCA_035555175.1 Flavisolibacter sp.
ATTACCTGAACTCTCCGGTTATCATAACGGTGAACAGTGGCGACAGGTTGCCGGCCGGGCGGTAATTCATCCATAATACTGTAATCCAGATCGCCGTAGGCGGTCATGGCCAGGGTTCGTGGAATAGGGGTCGCTGTCATAACAAGAATGTGCGGGGGAAGTGCGGCCTTCTTCCAAAGTCCGGCCCTTTGCGCCACACCAAAGCGATGCTGTTCATCAATGACCACGAGGCCGAGATTGCGGAACCTGACAACTTCTTCAATCAATGCATGCGTACCAATAATAATGCTCAGGTTCCCTTCGGCGAGACTATGAAGAATATGTTTCCTTTCAACCGAAGGCGTTGAACCGGTTAATAAATGCAAGCCAATGGGAAGGTGGCGCACTAATTCGGTAAGTGTGGCAAGGTGTTGCTGAGCGAGGATCTCAGTGGGTGCCATGAGGCAGCACTGAAATCCATTGTCGACAGCGAGCAGCATGGCCAGCAGCGCAACAATGGTTTTGCCGCTTCCAACATCGCCCTGGAGCAGACGATTCATCTGGTGCCCGCCTGCGGTGTCGGTCCTGATCTCTTTCAATACGCGCTTTTGTGCTCCGGTCAATTCAAATGGAAGATGATGTTGATAAAAATCATTAAAGAGACTTCCCACTTTGCTGAAAACAACGCCCTTTGATTTGCGGTGCCGCTCAGAACGCAGCATGGCGAGGCGTAACTGCGTGATGAATAGTTCTTCGAACTTCAAACGCCGAAGCGCTGCATTATAAGCGTCTGTTGAGGAAGGAAAATGAATTTGCCTGTAAGCATCATACCGGGGCAGCAGCCTGAGTTTTGAAAGCAATGATTCGGGGAGGTTCTCTTCAAGGTCGTTCGGTGATAGAACTTTGAACAGCGCCTCCGTTAATTTTCCGATTTGTCTTCCGCCGAGGTTCTTTGATTTTAATTTTTCGGTGGCCGGATAAACTGGATCGAGGGTTGGCTTGATGCCCGGTGCCAGGGCCTGAACCAGTTCGAGTTCGGGATGGACGATCTGGGCCTTCCCCATGAAGAAACTGATCCTTCCGAACGCGAGGTATTGTTCATCCTGCCTGAGCATCTTTTCCATCCACGTCAATCCTTTGAACCAGGTCAGTTCGATGACGCCGGTATCATCTTTCAAATAAGCAATGAGGCGTTTGCCACTTCTCTCTCCTACGGTTTCATAATACCACAACTTTCCCTGCACCTGCGCATAGTCAGTTGCTGCGTTCAGGTCTATGATTTTTGATACTTTGGTCTTGTCCACATGGCGGTAAGGAAAATGATGCAACAGATCGTTGTACGTAAAAATGGCGAGCTCTTTTTTGAGCAGGTCGGCGCGCTGAGGTCCAACACCTTTGAGGTATTCTATGGGTTGGGATAATATGGATTGTTTGGTGATAATGGCCGGCCTTTAATGACAAAAATAGACAGGGAGGCGAACTATGTCAAAAGTCAAAATTTAAAATTCAAAAGGGCTTCTGGAATTGATCGGTTCAGCGAAGACAACATATACGACTTGGCACCAGGTGGAGTTCAGCGGGGCCTTCGATGTTCTCCTTGCGGTGGCGTTGCAAAGGCAAAGAACGCGAAAAACGCAAAGCGAGAGAATGGAAAGGATAGTCAGAAGCTTCTTTGCGTCCCTTGCGTTTTGATCTATCCATAGAGCACAATGGCGCGATTTCTTTTGCGCTTTATTCAACTGGTATATCGGCAACTTCAACGAAACTCATTAAGGCGACAGGCGGCCTTACCCCCTCCAAGCCCACGCAATCCTAAGAAAGAAAGACACCGGTAGTGCGCTTATTGTTTTAAGCCTTTTGGCCTCTGAATTTTGAATTTTGGATTCCGCTCCGAAGCTGAGCCAGGAAATGTTCCCAAAATATTGCCGAACTAAGTAATATTAACTATTTTGCTTTTCCTTTAGCAACCAGAACATGATCCAAATCCTATTACAAATAGAACTCAGCTTTTCCGACTATAAATTTGGCATCCTCGCTTTTGTTACTGCGTTCGTTGTGGCGATGATCGTAATGCCACCACTGATCAAACTCATTAACCGCTTCAAATTATTTGATGTACCCGACAATCGTAAGGAACACGTCACGCCCATTCCTACCATGGGCGGCATTGCTTCGTGCGCAGGCATGGTCGCCGGCTGTATCCTTTGGTTCAAGTTTACAAGAGACATTTTTACGGTCTCTCTTTTCTTTTCCATCGCCATCCTGTTTTTCATTGGCGTAATGGATGACCTCAAGAATTTATCCGCGCGGTATAAGCTTGCCATCCAGTTGGCCGTTGCCCTGTTGATCGCCTTCAGCGGCGTGCGCATCACCAGCTTCAATGGATTGTTCGGCATTTATGAGCTGCCAGTGTCCGCTCAATATTCTTTCACGCTGCTGGCAATCGCCGGGATCACCAATGCATTCAATCTTATCGATGGTATCGACGGCCTTGCCGGAGGACTGGGTTTTATGAGCCTCGTAATGCTGGGATTATTCTTAACATTTTCAGGTGATATCAACAACGCCATCATTGCATTCGCCCTGGGGGGCGGATTACTCGGATTCCTGTATTATAATTTCAATCCCGCGCGCATATTCATGGGCGATACCGGATCGCTCGTATTGGGCTTCGTCATTTCGGTACTTTCGATCCGGCTGATACAGTTGAATACGGGGCAGGGAACGATCATACCACATATTTCAATTTTCGCTCTTAGCATCGTAGCCATTCCTGTTTTTGATACGCTTCGTGTCTTTACACTCAGGATATGGGCGGGGAAGTCGCCGTTTTCACCTGATAAAAATCACATTCATCACCTGCTTACAAATAATGGATGGAGCCACAGCTTTGCAGCCAAGCTCATTTGCGGCGTGCACGCGGTGGTGCTCGCGCTTGGGTATTTTCTTAAGGACCTTCCGCAAATCGGGGGATTTCTTATTCTGCTTGCCGTGATGCTCGTTACGGTGTTCATATTTCAACGGCTCATGCCACCCGCCTCCAGTGCTGTAGCTGCGAAGGAACAACCGCTTTAATTTTATCCTACAGGTAAATGTTGAATTGTTAATGAACGTAGCAGCATGGCTTGCGGCGGTAATCGAGCCCACGATTTTTATCATCTGATGCTGACTTCACCGTAACGCAACATTTTTGCTTTTTGTTTCCGCTCCTTTGAATGACCGGAATACATGTCGCCTTTAATATCCCGTATGAAATGAGAAATGTCGATCAGCTTATTCAACGTTTACTCCAGTACAATTACCAGGTCGTCCGTCTTAACCATGGACCCTGCTGGTAAAACGACTGATACCACCTTTCCTTGTTCCTGCGCCGCAATTGTCGTTTCCATTTTCATGGCTTCGATCACAAAGAGCGGCTGATTTTTTGCCACCGCATCTCCCGCCTTTACAAGGAGCTGCGAAAGCTTTCCCTGCAGCGGCGCGCCCACCTGTTTTTTATTAGAAGACTCCGCCTTCAGGTTCTCTCTTAAGGTGATCTTCACCGATCTGTCCTGGATCTCGATGATCCTCGTCTGTCCATTCAACCGCATGAACACCTTTCGCTTTCCTTCATCATCGGGTTCCGTAAAAGTGAGCAGGCGCACGAGGATACTTTTCCCTTTTGCAATTTCAATCAGCACTTCTTCATCAGGTTTGATGCCATAAAAGAAATTTACGGTGGGTATATGCCACACTTCGCCATATTCTCTTTTCTTCTGAAAGAATTCTTCAAATACTTTCGGATACAGCAGATAAGACAGCAGGTCGGTAAATGTAACGGTGGGGCCAAAGCGCTTTTTGAAAGCCTCGAACTCCGCGTCGAAATCGACTGGTTTCAGGTGTTCGTTCGGCCGCTCGGTATAAGGTTGAACATCCTTGAGAATGATCTTCTGAAGCTTCGGGTCAAAGCCTCCTACGGGCTGGCCAATGTCGCCTTTGAAAAGCGAGATCACGGATTCCGGAAAAGAAATGCCGGATCCTTTGGTCAAAATATCTTCTGCCGTAAGATTGTTGGTGACCATGAAGAGCGCCATGTCGCCCACTACCTTGGAGCTCGGCGTCACTTTTATCAGGTCGCCGAACAATTCGTTTACGTCCCTGTAAGTTTTCTTGATCTCTTCAATCTTGTCGCCAAGCCCCAGCGATTCCGCCTGTGGTTTCAGGTTCGAATACTGTCCGCCGGGGATCTCATGAAAATAAACTTCGGCGCTGCTGGCCTTCATGCCGCTTTCGAAGGGATAATAGAATTCGCGCACGGCTTCCCAATAATTTGCGTGTTGATTCAGCACTTGGGTATTGTAGGGTTGATCCCTTTCCTGGAACCTCATCATCTCAACCACGGCATTCAAACTTGGCTGCGAAGTAAGTCCCGACATGGAACCGATGCAGCAATCGATCACATCCACGCCTGCCTCCACCGCCTTGAGATAAGTGGCCGGCTGCAGTGAAGAAGTATCGTGCGTGTGTAAATGAATTGGCAGCTTTACAGTTTGTTTCAGCTCGCTTATGAGCTCAAATGCAGCCCATGGCTTAAGCAACCCGCTCATGTCTTTAATAGCCAGGATGTGCGCCCCGCTGTTCTCGATGTCTTTTGCAAATTGTTTATAATATTTCAGCGGATATTTTGTGCGCGACGGGTCCTGGATGTCGCCTGTGTAACACATCGACACCTCGGCTATTGCTTTTGTTTTATTCCTTACCGCGTCTATGCTCTTTTGCATATTTGGCATCCAGTTCAGCGAATCGAAGATCCTGAACACATCAATACCGGTCTCCCAGCTTTTGATCACGAAGCTCTCTACGAGGTTATCGGGATACGCTTTATACCCTACGGCGTTCGCGCCGCGCAGCAGCATCTGCAGTAAAATATTTGGAACGGCTTTTCGCAAAAAGGCGAGACGGGCCCATGGATCTTCGTACAGGAAACGCATGCAGACGTCGAAGGTGGCACCGCCCCAAACTTCCATGCTAAAGGTTTGTGGAAAATTTTGCGCAAAAGAAGAAGCCACTTTAATCATATCGATCGTGCGCACCCGTGTAGCGAGCAGCGACTGATGGGCGTCACGAAAAGTAGTATCGGTATAGTAGATTTTTTTTTCATTTGAAAGCCACTTACTAAATGCCTCCGCACCCATGTTATCAAGCAATTGTTTTGTACCGGGAGCAAATCCGTTCAGCGGATCAAAGCGGGGTGTCGGTGGCTTTTCAAATTTTTTATGACTGTCAGGGCGCTTTACATCGGGGTGTCCGTTAATTGTGATCTCGGCCAGATAGCGGAGGATCTTTGTTCCGGTGTCCTGTTCTCTTCTGATATTAAAAAGTTCGGGATGCTGCTGCAGGAAATTTACTGTGGCCGCACCGGAAATAAATTCGGGGTGACTGATGATATTTAAAAGAAAGCGAATATTCGTCTTCACCCCCCTGATGCGGAATTCCATCAGGGCTCTTTTCAGTTTGCGCACTGTGTCTTCGACGTTGCCGGAATGCGCCGTGACTTTTACCAGCAGTGAATCGAAGAACGGCGAGATCTTCACACCATTATATACACTGCCCTCGTCAAGGCGTATTCCGAATCCTTCCGCACTTCTGTATGCGAGGATGGTTCCATAGTCGGGCATGAAATCATTCTCCGGATCTTCGGTTGTAATGCGGCATTGGATCGCATAACCATTTTTCTTCACATCTACCTGCTGAGGAAGCCCCAGCGTGGCTCCATGCAGGTCGTGTCCCTCGGCAATATGTATTTGTGTTTTTACCAGGTCGATGCCCGTGATCATTTCCGTCACCGTGTGCTCGACCTGGATGCGCGGATTGACCTCAATAAAAAAAATTTCGTTGTTACGGTCCACCAGAAATTCCACCGTGCCTACATTATTATAATTAACGGCCTTACAAATGCTGACGGCGTATTGGTAGAGCTTAGTCTTTACCTTTTCCGGGAGATGGAAGGATGGAGCCACCTCGACAATCTTCTGAAATCTTCGCTGCAGGCTGCAATCGCGTTCATAGAGGTGCATTACATGCCCATGTCGGTCGGCCACGATCTGCACTTCAATATGTTTGGGCTGGTCGATGAATTTTTCAAAAAATACCGTGTCATCGCCGAAGGCATTGCCGGCTTCCCTCTTCGCTTCGTCAAAAGATTTATTCAGTTCGTCAACCGACCTGATCACCCTCATGCCTCTCCCGCCGCCACCGGCCGCGGCTTTGAGCATCAGCGGATAGCCGATCCTTTCGGCTTCCGCTTTTGCAATAGACAGATTGGTAAGCGCCGTCCTGCTGCTTTCAATGAGGGGAACTTTGCATTGCCCGGCTATTTTTTTGGCGAGGACCTTGTCGCCCAGCTGCTGCATGACCTCGGGGTCGGGACCGATAAATATGATACCCGATTCCCTGCACCTGCGGGCAAATTCGAAATTCTCGGAAAGGAATCCATAGCCGGGATGTATGGCATCTGCACCAGATGCTTTTGCGACGCCGATAATGGCATCCATGTCGAGGTAAGGCTTCAGCGGATCGGTGTCCGCACCTATCTGGTAGGCTTCGTCGGCCTTGTACCGATGGAGCGAGTAACGGTCTTCATAAGTGAAGACGGCCACCGTTTTTATCTCCAGTTCGTTGGAAGCTCTGAGGATGCGTATGGCAATTTCTCCACGGTTGGCTACCAACAGCTTATCAATTTTCCTGGTGGGCATAAGGGCAGGTTTGAAGGTATGCAATCGTTGCTCCGCAAAAGGCGGTATCAATGAAAATAAGCTGCTTCAGCGTTACGCCAAAATATATTGCCGGATTTATTTGCGATCGTGCCAACCGGGCTGGCACAACATTTTAGTATTATATCATTGATAGATTTAATGATTAATTAAAAAAAATTGTTGATTGATATGAGTAAATGTTCTACTTTAGAACCGTAATTTCAGCAGTTCAACTGGGCATTGCTTCAGCCCAGTGAATACCTCTGATGAACCGTCTCCAAAATTTCCGTTGGATGACACTGTTCAAATCCTTAGTGAATTTCCCGCGAATAGCTTGCAAACGACTGTTTGACACTTAACATAGTGATTCCAAATCCGTGAAATGCCATAGTCCAGTTAGTATGTGAACGATTATGAGAAAAGACAATCAAACCCTATTGTACTATGAGCAAAAGTATTTTAAGTGTGAATGGCAATAAGGCCATGAACTACTTACTACGAACAATTTTAGAAAAAGACTACGCGTTCGTGCCAGCCAATGATGTATTCATGGGAATGCATTACCTCAGGACTATTAAGAACATCGGTGCTTTAGTAGTAGACCTCGATTACCAGCCAATGCAAAATTGGGAACTGATCGAACACATCAAGAGCAGTAAGCTCTACCGCATACCGGTTCTTGTACTGACGACTGAGAATAATGAAATTCTAAAACAGAAATGCTACGAATATGAAGTAGAAGAAATTTTTTTCAAACCCTTTAATCCAGAAGATCTGATTGCTGCTATTAATTCGATCATGAATGAGGCCTTTATCAACAATTAATGGTAATCAGACAAAATCAAAACCCTAAGCTATGCAAGTTGAAATTTTACAGAGCGTACCCCAGATAGAAAAGAAACAATATTTAAGGGTCGCAACCATTTCGAACAAAACAGCCCTTTGTTATCTCTATATCGGTAAGGATGAAACCAATATCCGTTTTCTCTCAGAGAGCTTCACTTCAGGTTTTCATGCAGAAAGTTTCGATTTCGCAAAAAAATTAGTCAGGACTATCGACCAGAAGGACATCGACGTGATCATCATCGATGTTTCGTATAACAAAAAAGACCTGACCGATTTTCACGCCTTCCTCACAAGCAGGAACCTTCTTGCGGTGCCCGTCATTTATAATGACTGCCACATGCGCAATGAAGCAACGCTGAAAGAAAGCGAATACATAGACGATGTCATTGACCTTTGCAACTGGCAGTATGATTTTTCAAGCAAGATCTCTTTTCTGAAAAAGACAAAACAATATAGCCTTTCCGCCAAGCCGTCGAAGCTGCAGGAGCAGCCGGCACGCTCCATCACCAAAAGGGCGTTCGATATCATTATTGCTTCCATGCTCCTGATCCTGCTCCTCCCCGTTTTTCTGATCATCGCATTGGTGATCAAGCTGGAATCAAAAGGCCCTGTTTTCTATAACGCGAAGAGGGCGGGAAGAGGCTTCCGGATTTTCAAATTTTATAAGTTCCGCACCATGGAAGTGAATGCGGACAAGAAGATACAGGCATTGGCCCACCTGAACCAGTATGGCAGTGATAATGGTCCCAAGTTCTTCAAGCTCTCTAATGATCCCCGCATTACCAGGGTCGGCAAGTTCTTGCGCAATACCAGCCTTGATGAACTGCCCCAGTTATTTAATGTGCTCAAAGGCGACATGTCGCTTGTTGGCAACCGGCCCCTGCCTCTTTATGAAGCAGCAACGCTGACCACCAATGAATTTGTTGAACGCTTCATGGCACCTGCCGGCATCACCGGCCTTTGGCAGATCAAAAAGCGCGGCCGCGCCGATATGTCAACAGAAGAAAGGATCAGCCTCGATATTTCCTATGCAAGAAATTCTAACCTATTATACGACCTCTGGATCATGGCCCACACACCAAAGGCCCTGTTGCAGAAAACGGATGTATAAGATGATGTAAATTTGATCCATCGTACCACTAAAAGACTACAAGATGTCACCAGCTAATCAACCATTAGTTTCCATCGTTACCTTAACCTGGAACACCACTGAAATAACCTGTGATTTCCTTCGTTCGATCAATGAGCACGGCACTTACAGGAACCTTGAAGTGATTATTGTCGACAACGGCTCAAAAGAAGACCCCACCGCTATTTTCAAATCAATTTATCCTGAGGCCAAAGTGATCCTGAATGGTAAGAACCTCGGATTTACGGGCGGCAACAATGTTGGGATCAGGGCAGCCAAAGGCGATTTTCTTTTTATTGTGAACAACGATACGGAGTTTACGCCTGGCCTCATCGAAGGACTGCTTGAAGTGTTTGAGCAGCACCCCGATGCCGGAATGGTAAGCCCGAAATTTCATTATTTCTTCCATAAAGGCACAATAGAATACGCCGGCTACAATTCGGTTAACATATTTACGGGGCGTAACGGCATGATCGGTTGCCGCGAGAAAGACGAGGGCCAGTACAATGAGCTCAGGGAAACCAATTATTGCCATGGAGGCGGCATGATGGTGCCCCGCCGCGTAATTGACGAAGTGGGCGCATTGCCGGAAGAATTCTTTATTTATTATGAGGAATTCGACTGGTCGGAACAAGTAAAAAGAAAAGGTTATAAGATCTACTATCAGCCCAAGTCGCTGATCTATCATAAGGAATCAATGACAACCGGAAAGTCGAGTCCGTTTAAAACTTTTTACCATACCAAGAACCGGATCCTTTTCATGCGCAGGAATGTTTCCCTGCCTAACTTTCTTGTGTTTCTTTCCTATTTTGTGATCTTTACGGTACCAAAGAATACCGCCACTTTCCTCGTCAAGGGACAAAAGCATCACCTGAAGTCCTTTTGGAGAGGCATCATGTGGCACTTCAACCGTAAGATCACCTTTAATTAAGAACCATGTGCGGGATTGCCGGTTTTGTTGACTTTAAAAAGACTTCGTCCGAAGGCGTGCTCAGGCAAATGACTGACGCCATGACCCATCGCGGCCCTGATGATTCGGGTTATGAAGTTTATAATGACGCACATGCATCGATCGGGCTGGGCCAGCGAAGACTTTCCATCCTCGACCTTTCACCTCTCGGACATCAGCCGATGCACTTCCAGGATCTTACCGTTGACTTTAACGGCGAGATCTATAATTTCAAAGAGATCAGAAAAGAGCTCGAAGGCAAAGGTTATAGCTTTTCTTCATGGTCCGATACAGAAGTCATCCTGAAAGGTTACCATTGCTGGGGCACCGATGTCGTGCACAAATTCATCGGCATGTTTGCCATTGCCCTGTACGACCGCAGTAAAGAGGAGGTGATCTTTATCCGGGACAGGGCAGGTGTAAAGCCATTTTATTATTTCTTCCGGAATGATGTTTTCCTTTTTGGTTCTGAGCTGAAAGCATTGTATCAGCACCAGGCCTTCGAAAAAAATATAGATACCAACAGCCT
>DATMHB010000586.1:0-2612 GCA_035555175.1 Flavisolibacter sp.
CCTTAAACCCTACGGGCTCAAGCACTTAGAATGATTCGAATCATAACAAAATAGTAAGACGATTTCATCTCAAACCAGAGGTAATCTGTTATCTTTGCCGCCCCGAACAAAACCGCGGGAATTTTTATGGAAGAAAATCAAATTGTTAACCCAAACGCTGAAGGACAGGAGCAGGCCAACCCCGCTATAGCGGGAGAAGCAGCTACAGCGACATCAAATGTACCTGTTCAGGAGCCTGTTGCTGAAACAGTGGCAGCGCATGATGATTTCGACTGGAGCATTGACAAGCGCAATGTTGCCAGCTACACAAAAGACGAAAAAGAGAAGTACGACAAAGTGTATGAAGGCACTTTCGTACAACTGAATGATGGCGAGATGATCAAAGGACTGGTCGTTGGTATTACTAAAACAGACGTAGTACTCAACATCGGTTTCAAATCGGATGGTCTCGTTTCGCTCAACGAATTCCGTGACATCCAGGGATTGAAGGTGGGTGATGAGGTGGAAGTGATGGTGGTTGAAAAAGAAGACCGCGATGGCAACCTCAATCTCAGCCGCAAGCAAGCCCGTATTACAAGAGCATGGGAACGCATTGTTGAAGTGCACAAGACCGGTGAGATCGTTACCGGAACCGTAACCAGCAAAACAAAAGGTGGATTGATCGTTGATGTATTTGGTATGGAGACCTTCCTGCCGGGTTCTCAGATTGACGTGAAGCCTGTAACTGACTACGATCAGTTCGTTGGAAAAACAATGGAGTTCAAAGTGGTGAAGATCAACGAAGCCATCAAGAATGCCGTTGTATCACACAAAGCTCTTATTGAAAGCGATATTGAAGCACAGCGCGCGCTCATCATCGGCAAGCTCGAAAAAGGCCAGGTGCTGGAAGGAACGGTGAAGAACATCACGGACTTCGGTGCCTTCATGGACCTCGGCGGACTCGATGGCCTGCTGTACATCACGGATATTTCATGGGGCCGTATCAACCACCCGAGCGAAGTATTGAAGCTGGATCAGAAAGTGAACGTGGTGGTACTCGATTTCGACGACGAAAAGAAGCGTATCTCTCTTGGTCTGAAACAACTGACGCCGCATCCATGGGATGTGCTGCCTGAAGGTATCAGAGAAGGCCAGGTGGTGAAAGGAAGAGTGGTGAATATCGAAGACTATGGCGCATTCCTGGAAATCCTTCCTGGTGTTGAAGGTCTTGTTCACGTGTCTGAAATTACCTGGGCCAATACGCCGATCAATGCTAAGGAATTCTTCAAATTGGGAGATGAGTACGAAGCAAAGGTTGTTACGCTGGATAAAGGCAACAGAAAAATGAGCCTTTCCATAAAACAACTTTCTACTGATCCGTGGAGCGATATCGAAACTAAATTCCCAGAGGGAAGCCGTCATACAGGTGTTGTGAAGAACATTACGCCTTATGGTGTGTTTGTTGAACTCACAACTGGCATTGGTGGTATGATCCATATCTCCGACCTGAGCTGGTTGAAGCGTTTCAACCACCCGAGTGAATACACGAAAGTGGGCGAGAACATTGAAGTGGTGATCCTTGGCATTGACAAGGACAACCGCAAATTGCAACTCGGTCATAAGCAACTTGAAGAAGATCCATGGAACAGCCTGCAGGATACATTCGCTGTAGGATCGATCCATGAAGGAACTGTGTCGCGTAAAGATGACAAGGGTGCCATTGTTCAATTGCCTTATGGTCTGGAAGGCTTTGCTCCCAACCGTCATCTTGCAAAAGAAGATGGTAAGAGCGTGGGCGCCGATGAAACGGCGGAATTCATGGTGATCGAATTCGACCGCAATGAAAAACGCATTGTAGTTTCTCACGCACGCATTTGGGAACAGGCAAGAGTGGAAGAGAAAGATGCAGCAAGGAAAGAAGCAAGAGTGGAAGCCGACAAAACCAAGAAAGCTGTGAAGAATCTTCAGAGCAAGGTAGAAAAGCCCACACTTGGCGACCTGGGTGCACTGGCTCAGATCAAGGAAAGATTGAAACAGGAAGAGAAAGGAAACCAGGATGAGCAACAGCCATCCTGATCCGATGCTTTTTGAATAATTAAAGTCCCCCCGGCTCAGCCAGGGGGACTTTTTTTTTGGCAGAAAAGTTAAATGCAAAGCACGCACAGAAGGGCAAGCGCCAATTGATTTGTAATCGTGAATATTTGCATTACGGCAGTAAGGGCAAGTTTAATCTGATAGCACAAGTTTTTTGCTTCTTTTCGGTAGGATCAAAGCCTTTAAATAGTGGCTGCCCTTATGATCAAATACTGACCCTACAATGGATAGCAGGCATGTTTTCTCCTTTTTATTGGTGGTTTTTCCCCTTGCGCTGCCCATTTGTCAAAGTACATTTAGTTATTGGTATACCATCTGCATGTTCCGGACAGTATCCCGGAATGATTAGCTTAAGTGGCCTTGCTGTTGTTTGGCGTGGAAGAGCAGTGTTGCTGTGAAAGCAGGAGCATCTACCTTAAGGGGTATATTATTGCCAACAGAAAAAAACGGTAGGTTGGAGGCGGGGGAGGGAGGGCCCCGCAGAGGGGCTAAGCAAAAACCAAATTCAACCAGCCCCTTTACCCAAATGCAAGACTATA
>DATMHB010000587.1:0-3567 GCA_035555175.1 Flavisolibacter sp.
GCAAACAGACCCCTGGGGTGCCGGTGCCATTCCTTCTTCTGTAAAAAAACTCGATCCTTCACTGACCGATCTGATGGCCTACAGCAACAGGATCAGCGGCGATGCCTTGTTGAGCTTTAACAAGGGCTTTGGTGATTTCACCACTAAACTGATCCTCGGTAATTCCATTTATAGAAGGACATCAAGATTCATTTCAACTTCAACCGGAAGCCTTGTAATTCCGGGCATCTTCAACATCAACTACCGTCAGGGTGAGCCGAACGTAAATGAGCAATATGCTGCCGAAGGTCTCGTTGGTGTTTTTGGTGACCTCACACTCGGATGGCGCAATATCTTATTCGTGCACGCTACAGGAAGAAACGACTGGAACTCGAAGCTTGCCAAAGCCAACAGGTCCTTCTTTTATCCTGGTGTCGATGCCGCATTTGTATTCTCTGATGCCTTCGAAGGTTTAAAGAACAACTCGGTATTAAGTTATGGTAAGGTAAGAGCCGCATGGACAAAAGTAGGTCAGGTGAGCGTTGATCCTTATTCACTCGACAACCTCGTATTCCCAGGTGGAGGTTTCCCTTACGGCGCACAGGTTGGATATACGATCAGTAACAATTTTGCGAATCCTGCGCTGGAGCCCGAGTTCACAACCGAAAAGGAAATCGGACTGGAACTGGGCTTCCTGAGAAACAGGATCAATTTCCAGGCAGCTGTGTTTGATCAGAAAACGACCAATCAAACGATTCCATCGCAAATCTCTTCTGCAACAGGTTTCACCAGCGCTACCATCAACCTTGGAAGCATGACGAACAAGGGAATTGAGCTCGATCTGAGAATGACGCCATTGCTGGACCTTGGTCCGGTGAAATGGAATTTCGGCGCCAATTTCGCTTATATCAAGAACAGGGTAGGTGAGGACCTTGGTGGTGAAATTTCACTTGGAAACAATGTGTATGCGATACCTGGCAAGCCTTATCCATACGTGAAGACAACAGACTGGACGCGCGATCCCGAAGGCCACATCATTGTTGATGCCAATACCGGCTTCCCAACGAAGGCAAGCCCGCTTGTTGGTTTTGGAACAACAGTGCCTCCTTATAAAGTGGGTTTGACAACATCATTCACATTGGGTGGATGGACGCTGAGTGCGGTTGCTGATGCAAGGTTCGGCGGCGTTATCTATAATGCGATCGGTACAAGCCTCGACTTCACGGGTATTTCCTGGTATACGGCGCAAACGGGCCGTCAGCCATTTATTATCCCTAATTCTGTAATCTCACAGGGCGGTGGAAAATATATACCGAATACAAGTGTGGTTACGAATACGCTCAGCACGAATGGCGAATGGCGCTTCTGGGCTAATACCTGGAATGCTGTAGGAGCGAACTACGTCAACAGCGCAGATTTCTGGAAGATCAGGGAGATCGCTTTGACATATGACTTCTCGAAGAAATTGACAGACAGATTAAAAGTTGTGCAGGGTGCTTCTCTTACGCTATCAGGCAGAAACCTTTTTATGTTCCGCGCCAAGGATAACGTATGGACCGATCCGGAGTTCAGTGCGGCCGGTACAAGCAACGCGATTGGTACAACTGACATTTTCCAGACACCACCAACACGCATCTTCGGTGCCACATTAAATGTGAACTTTTAACCTTTAATAGTTAAAGAAGAAATTATGAAAATCTTATTGAAACAAATACTTCCGGTGGCGATGCTTGCAGCGGCTTTCAGTTCGTGCAAGAAAGACCTCCTGGATATTAACGTATCACCCAACGATCCCACTACGGCATCCGCTTCACCAGGGGTGGTTTTGCCCGCGGCCCTGAATGCGACCGCTGTTTTGTATAACAATCCTTCCGCTGATTCGAGGTTTGCTTTTGCAGGACTTTGGCTGGGACATATCAGCTACAGTGGTAACTACGCTATCTCCACAGAGAACATTTCGTATGCTATCACTAATAATTTTGGAGCGGCTGCCTTTGGAAACTTGTACGACAACATCGAGGACTACGACTTTGTTGAAAAGAAGGGCGCGGCCGATGGAAACAATTTTTACCGCGGTATTGGCATGTTCATGAAGGCTTACAATTTCCAGACACTCGTTGACCTTTATAACAATGTTCCCTATTTCGAAGCTTTGCAAGGAACTAAAAACAGCAAGCCAAAGTATGATGATGGGAAGGCGATCTATGATGACCTTGCAAAGAAAATGGACACGGCCATCGCCATTTTCAAAACTGCAACATCGGGAAGTATTACAGGCGACATCATGTTTGGAGGCGATCCTGCCAAATGGTTGAAGTTCGCCAATACAGTTAAGCTGAGACTGTTGCTGAGACAAAGCGAAAAAGCGGACCGCGCATCATATATTCAAACGCAGCTGGCAAATATTGCAGCAGGGCCGTTCCTGGATGTAGATGCTACCGTGAATCCGGGTTATCTGAATTCTGCGGGTAAAACAAACCCATTCTGGGGTGCCAACATCAATACCAGTGGCACTTATACAAATGATTTTTACAGAGCTGGGCAATACGCCATTGATTTCTTTCTTGCGCATAATGACACCGCAAGGTTGGCAAGGCTATTCAAGCCTGCTGCTGCAACGGGACAGTTCCAGGGCAACTATTTTGGCGATCAGGGAATTCAAAATTCAAAAACTTCAGAATATGGACCTGGCATTCTGAAATCGTTTAGTCAACCTTCCATCATAATGACGGCTGCTGAAAGTTATTTCCTTCAGGCCGAAGCCGCGTTAAGGGGTTGGATTCCGGCAACGGCACAAACGCTTTATGAGACAGGTGTTACAAAATCATTTGTGTATCTGGGCGCGGTAAAGCCGCCGATCCGCAATGTAGCCAATACAGCTGATTCGGTTACCTATACGCCTACACAATCGGCCGCCATCTATTATAGCAGACCTGGTGACAAACAAACCAATTGGGCTGCGACAACAAGCTTCCAGGAAAAGCTCGCTCTTATTATCCGTCAGAAATGGGCTGCTCTTACACTGATCAATGAATTGGAACCGTACAACGATTACAGAAGACTGAAGCTGCCCGCTGATGTTCCCTTGTCATCCAGTTCTTTGTCAACAGGAAAAATGCCTACGAGGCTTCTGTATCCTCAACGGGAATATGAGGTAAATGCCACTAACGTACCAAACAATGTTCAACCAACCGACAAAGTTTGGTGGATGCCCTAATTGAATCATTTTAAAAAAACTATCATGAATTATAAATTTCTTTCGGTTCTTACTTCAGGCTTCCTGCTATTGATGATGGCAGGCTGTGTAAAACCCAACGACGCAACATTCACAGATTTTTCCACCACGGGAGATGTCGTGATCTTGCAGAGTGCCGGCTTGTCAAACTTCGGTGCTGCTTCATTCAACCGGGGTAGTGACACCGTTAGGTTCACAGTTAGGGTTGACCTGGCATCTGCTTCATTGCCTTCGTCCGCGACCACCGTGGGTATCGCTGTAGATAATGCTGCAATAACATCTTATAATACAGCCAATCCGAGCCCTGGTTATATTGTTCTGCCAAGTGCCAATTACAAATTGCTAAATTCATC
>DATMHB010000588.1:0-2913 GCA_035555175.1 Flavisolibacter sp.
ATTGAGAAGGTACACGACGCACCTGCGGATGAGCACGGACCGTTCTTCGCTGTTGGTGAATTACGGCTCACAGCTTTCAGATGGATATGTAGTACATACTGCGTCCAAAAAGAGATTTATCAACGTAGCCGGCGATTTCCAGGTGAACGAAAAGCAATCGCTGAATTTATATGGCGGCTACAGTAACAGCTACGACGAAAGACAAGGTGAGCTTACCATTGCTCAATATAATGCAAAAGATTACTCGGGCAACCCCGCCTATATTCAACGGAACGCGCATTCAAACATCGTTAGCTTTCGCATGGGCATTGGACACACGTACAGCTTCAACAATCATGTTTCGAATACCACTACAATGTTTGGGACCGGCATGACAAACAACGCCAGTTCGGCCGCCGGTTGGACCGATAAAATCCCCGTTAACTATGGTGTTCGTTCCACTATCGATACACGCTTTGGATTTAGTGGGGGCCTTACCCTCAGTGGGATTTCTGGCATAGAGGCACAGCGTCAACATGCGCAGGTAATCGGATATAATATGAAGGCGGGCGCGGCGAATCCAACAGGCTACTTCAGGATCGATACCATGAGGAGCAACCAATTTTACATCAGTGGCACAAGGTCGCTTTTCACGGAATGGACATTAAGCTTTCCGCACGAGCTGAGCGTTGCGGCAGGATTGGGATGGAGCGCTATGCATATAGACCTGGCCGACCGCTTCATTAGGCCCGGGACTACACGGCCACAGCAATATATAATGGATTACAACGACATGCTTTCGCCGCACATGGCCATCAATAAGGTTTTCAGCAAGGAATTATCGCTCTATACTTCATTTAGCAGGGGCTATAAAGCGCCGGTAAGTTCTTATTTCTTTGTGCCGGTTTCCCCGACGTTTGGTTTTGTAGACTCCACCCTGAAGCCGGAACGTGGCGATCAATTCGAGATCGGGTCGAAGGGATCTTTATTCAATGACCGTTTAGTATACCAGCTTGCCTTATTCAGGACATTGTTCTCGAATAAGATGACGGCTATTGCGGTTCCGTTAAACCCCCCGGCCGTGGGCACAGCGTATAGCTACGTAGCCAATGGCGGAAAACAGGACGACCGCGGCGTTGAAGTCGTGATAAAATATACCGTTGTACAATCGGACAAAGGCCTGTTCACATTGGTCCGTCCTTTTGCCAATTTCTCTTATTCGCGTTTCAGGTATGAAGACTTTAAGATCGAGCGGCTCAAGAGTCCGCCAACTTCAGACACCACGATCGATTATAGCGGTAATCCTGTTGCCGGGGTAGCGCCCTACACCGCGAATGCAGGCATCGATGTTGGCGGCATTGGTGGCATTTATGGAAACATCGTGTATTCCTACAAAGATGCCATGCCCATCACTTCAGATAACCAGTTTCGCGCGAAGGCCTATAGTTTGTTGAACGCAAAGCTGGGCATTCACAGAAATCTGTCCCGGCATTTTGATGTCGATGCTTTCGTTGGGGTCAACAATATTACGGGAACCCAATATCCGCTCATGGTCTTTGTGAACCAGTTACCGGATGCCTATCTTCCTGCACCTTACAAGGCAAACTATTTCGGGGGGATCAACCTAAAATATAATTTTTGAATAACAGTGGGGCCGGCATGCCGGCCTCCGTCAACTCATCTATCATGAAATCGATTTTCACACTGATAGGAACCGCCGTTCTGCTGTCTTCATGCGGCAGGTTTGGCAATAAAAACCGCGGCGACGACAAGGAACGCATTGTCTGCGTATCCAAACAAATGACAGAATTCCTTTTTGCACTCAACCAGGGAAAGAAGATTGTCGGCATCGATCTTACCAGTACGTATCCGCCGGAAACAAAAAGGATAACGACGGTCGGTTATCATCGTCATCTCAGCGCGGAAGGTATCATTTCGCTAGATCCCACAATTGTCATACACCAGGGCGATGTGGCGCCGGCCTCCGTCATGCCGCAACTTGTACAGGTCGGGATCCCTGTAAAAAAATATCCGGCAGGCAGCACCCTCGACAGCGCGAAGATTGTTTTGAAGATGGTAGCGCACGATTACGGCGTGGATAGCCTTGCCGACCGGCTTATCGCAAAATTGGACAAGGACATTGCGCGGGCCGACTCCATTGTCAGGCAATACACAACCAAGCCAAGAGTACTCATCATTCATTTTGGCCAGCAACGCAACCAATACTTCGTAATGGGTACGAGAGGCACGCCGGATGAAATGATCAAAATGGCGGGTGGCATCAACGCAGCCGACACTTCTGCATTTCGCGATCTTAGCCCCGAGGTGATAATGAAAGAACAACCCGATGTGATCCTCGCTACTGATTTCGGTTTTGACAGATTGGGAGGCAGCGTAGAAAAATTTAAGGAGCTGCCGGGTATTGGCTTAACACCAGCCGCGAAAAACGGAAAAATATACAGGATCGAAGAGCACGATCTTGTATATTTCGGGCCGCGGTCGGGAGAAAATATTGTAAACATTGCAGCCCTGATCCATAAATAAAAGCATGAATCTCCTGCGCAATACGAGCTATACAGTCATCTATGCGATTTTGATACTCGTGCTGTTCATCTGCATCATTTTTTCTGCAAGGACGGGCGCGGTGAATTTGTCGTGGAACGAGATCATCAGCATCATGGGACATAAAATCGGCAACAAAGATCTTCATGTAAATCCCATTCATGAGGGTTTGTTTTTTGAGATCCGCCTCCCAAGAACATTTTTATGCGTCCTTGTCGGGGCTTCCCTTTCGGTTTCGGGTGCACTGATGCAATCTCTTTTTCGTAACCCCATTGTCGAACCCGGGCTCATCGGAACCTCAGCGGGTTCGGCGCTTGGCGCTGCGCTGCTCATCGTGCTTGGGAACAACGCCTTTTTCCGTGGGCTCGCATT
>DATMHB010000589.1:0-3730 GCA_035555175.1 Flavisolibacter sp.
ATTAAAAATGGCTTCTTTCTTGATCTCGATATTGGCCGCGATATCCATTCCAAATACGTTCGCCTTGTTGATGCTATCATATGGCCTGAAGAGCGAATCGTTCTCGGGTGCATCCATATCCACGAACTGGATCACGCCTTCACGCTCTACGATGCCAGGCTCGGCCTGTGGGATCACTACAAAAAGGTTGGTACCATCGTTCACGGTGATACTTCCATCTACTACAGGTTTTACTTCCGTTCCTGCTATATGTACGTTGCTTGTTATATTCAGCTTGCCATAATAAAGTTTGTTCTGTGCTTTCTTCGAATTCAGCACCTCGAAATTCTCGGCATTCACGTCGAGATTGAAATTATAATTGATAAAGTTGGTAGTGGCAATGGTGCCGTCTATGTTAAGCGCATGGTCGGCTGAATCCCTGATCGTAAAATTGTTGAACACAAGACCGTTCTCGGTAACGGAAAGTTTTTCGTTATCGATCCTGAATTGCGATCCGAGCATCGTAAGGGCAAAGCTGGCATGGTCGAAATTAAGGTCTCCTTTTACGTCTGGCTTGCTGGTGGTTCCCTTTATGCGCACAGTGCCGTTGACTGCGCCGGATGCATTCGTAATGGCGCTGGCCATTGCGCCCTCCATCGTATGGAGTTGCAAGGCCCGGACATTTAAATCCAGGTCAAGATTAACATCGTTGCCTACGGGCGCCATGGAACCGGTTAACGCAATGTCGTTGCCGCGGCCGGTGAGCGTAATATTGGTGTTGTACCTGTTGTTATCGCCGGAGCTTACCAGCGCGTGCACATTACCGAGCGTATCCTGCCTCATGCTAAGATCATTGATGGTGAGGTCGCTGGTAAAGATCGGCGTGGTCATCAGGTTGCGCAGCGTAACGTTTCCGTTCATCACCCCATTCACCAGTAACGAATCAGATTTGATGAAACCGGTGATAGTAGCGAGCTGGAAATTGGTAAAGTTCACTTCTAATGGCTGTGCACCCGGTGCAGGCAATGAATTCAGGCTGAGTTTCTGTTCTCCCTGTTGGAGCACAAAATTATTCGCAACAATATTGTTCGGCGTAATCGTGATCTGGTTGTCGTTACTCACCGTCCACGATTGGTAATTCAACATCAGGCTGTCGGGCTTAAGACGCAATGAATAGGTTACTGCCGATGGCTGCGTCAGCAATCCGCTCAGAAAATATTTATTTCTTGCATTCTGATCATCGATCCCTACGCTAAAGTCTATGTTATTATTGAGCGCTGTTGCATTGATCCTTGCGTTGTATACGTCGAACGAATTACCGCTTTTGAGACGTGCAATATTGCCGGTCATATGAAGACCAGACTCTGAGGTGTTTGCCTTAAGGTTAAGGTCGGTGATCTCATTTCCATTATAAAGGATATGCTTGCTGGTTAAAAGGGCATTCATTCCCGCGCCTGTTGCAAAGCTTCCTTCCGCATGAATGGGCTCCATGGTTGTCAGGCCCGGAAGGAAGGAAGACAATATCGGCGTATAGACGATGTCGGCAGTAAAATTGAAATTATACGGCTTTACAACCGGTGCTTTTGCCGGAGGCGTTACAGAAAAATAAGGTTCAATGCTATTCTGAACAATGCTTCCCAGGTCGGCCAGACGGTACTGACCCGTGATCTGTGCATTAGCAATGTCGCTGCGAAATCTCAGGAAGTTTCCTGCCTCGTTGCTTCCCGAAATCAATTGCACTGTATCGAGCGGAAGACGCTCGTTGCCGGACACGAACAGTGCTTTGGTGATGAGCACATTCGCGTCCATATTATCTGCACTGATATTCGATACGGTTCCATCGATCTTTCCGCGGAACACCATTGGATCGGGGGTCAGGTGCAGTGGAAGGGTCTTGATGCTATCGATCATGCCATTGATCCTGAAAGAAGGGTTGTCGGAAAGGTTCCCGCTCACGGCGAGGTTGAAGTCGAGGTTAGGATCATTCGCATCCGCATTTACATTGAATACCGTTTTATTTAAACTTCCATTCAATTTGATGTTGCGGTACTGGTAATGGTTGTAACCAAAACTTGCGATGTTGCCGGCGAACTTCGTATTAATGGTGTTCGGCGTAAGGCCCGAGCCATTAAGGGTGACGGTGCCGGAAAATGATCCGATCTGATCTGGTTGCCTTAAGATGGTGCCAAGTTTCAGGCCGCTTGTGCTGATAGTAGCATTGTAGGCTGTAGCCGACGGATTCATCAGGTTACTAAAGCTTCCTCTCAAAGCCATGAAGCCCGACGAAGTATTTACATTCAGATTCGTATTCAGCCTGCCCGCATTACCTATGACAGTACCACTTACATCAAATTCCTCGGGCACGTTAACCTGTGGTGTCGATAACCGCTGGCCCGTAAATAAAGCCAGGTCTGATTGTGTGGTGTGGAAACGGTAGATAGTAAAATTGCCACCGGCGCGTTTGGGGTCCGCCAATCCGGCCAGTGTTCCCTTTGCGTTCAGATGCGTATTGCGCAGACCATCGAAGCGAAGGCTTTCAAAATTGATGCGGTCAAGTGTTCCATGCCCGACGATGTTGACATACCAAACGGCATTGGGATTGGACATTGCGGGGTTAGAGCGCAGTTGCGGTGCAAAAAGCAGGATATCTTTTACCTGCAGCCTGCTGTTTATCACTTCAAGATCGAAAACCGTTTTTGCAAAATCCTTACTCAGTGCGTCGAAAGAGGCATATTGCAGGGATGCACTTCGCCTGATCTCGCTGCCGGGTGTTTTGATCAGTAGATCTTTAAAATAGGTTTGGTTGAATGCATAAAGAATATCGCCCTGCAGCGTATCTATTTCAAAGCCGCTCTTATCTTTTATTGTACCTGCTGTAATGCGCGCGCCAACGGAATCACTGTTCATGATAAAGTTGTCGGCATGCAGGGTGATGCTATCGGCATTGATGTGATTGAAGTCCATGCCACGGGCCATTGCCGCATTGTTGTCGTTGTCGAAGCGAATGGCATTGTCATCGATTTGAATCTTGTCGATCCTGAAATCCCAGCCGGCCTCTTTTTGCGCTTTTACTTCCTGTTTTGTTTCCTTGGCTACAATTTTGGCCCCCTCGGTTTTGCCGAGCCTTACGGCGAAATTCGAGTTTCTCAGGGCTACTTCATCAAGGTAAATGCGATTGGTGGCAAGGTCGATGAGCTTCTCCTTGGATTTTAACTGACCAATATTAATCGTAGTATATAGCGCTGAAACGTCGTTATCATATTGTACCGCGATCTTATTCAGATCGATGCTGCCCAGGCTTAACCGCATCGCCGCGGGTGTTTCGGCATCTGCGATGTCTTTCGAAAGTGGTTCAGGCGTTACAAGTGGTTTTGTTTGTTTTACTCTTGCCTGCACATTCCTGGCGATCAGCGTAGGAATATCGAAATGCTGCACATAGGGGTCGAGCGTATCGATGGTGGCCGACAGGGTTCCGATGTGTGCAAACATGTCATTACCCGTGACGGCATCCTGATAGCGAAGATTGATATTGTCAAGGGCAATATCACTAATGTCCAGCTTCATCGGAGGCGTTTGTGCTGTATCGGGCTTTTTTGTCTTTTCAGATGCAAATGCATCCATAATGAATTTGAAGTTGAAGGCCGTATCCGGCAAAACCCGCTTGACCTTCGCCGTTATATTCTGAAGTTCCAGGTCCTTCACCTCAACCTCATTTGAGAACAATTTTAGAAAATTGAGATGGGCCTTAATA
>DATMHB010000590.1:0-7327 GCA_035555175.1 Flavisolibacter sp.
AACAAAATTGCTTTCTTCAGTTGTATTCAATTTCCGCACCGCCCTGAATACACCTTCCGCTTCACCCATAGCATTTTCCACCTGGTTGATCTGATCGGTCTTTGCACCGATGGCATAGGAGCCAACTCCAAAATACCTGCGGATATTGCGGTAACCGATGATGGCTATATTATCCCTGCTGAAACCAAATGAAGAGCCGCGGCTCGCGAGCACACCAATGACCCTGTAAGGCATGTCGTTGATCCTTACGATCTGGTTTACGGCCATCAGGGGATTTAGTTTGAAAAGCTTCACGGCCACATCATGTCCAAGCAAACAAAGATTCTGGGCCGACTGAATTTCCTGCCGTGAAAAATTGCGGCCGGCATCGAGGTTGAACCCATTGAGGCCAAGATAATTTTCATCGCCTCCGAACATAAAAATATTGGGACTTGTTTTGCGCGACTGGTAGGAAACGATCGCATTCCTCCCTCCGAACGTTGAAATGCCGACCGTTGCAGGGAACTGAAATTGCTTCACGAAGAGCTCCGCTTCGTCTTCAGTGATGGGCTTATCCAAACTGGATTGCTTTTGTTTTCGTGCGCCTTTCTTGGACACCTTCACATCGGAGCTGCCGTTACCGATGCGAAAGTTTCTTTCCTTGTAACGGATAGTAAATCCGTTGGCGCCCATGGTGGAAAAACTTTCCGTGAGTTTCTGGTTCATCGCCTCAATAGCGGTGATGATACCGATGAGGGCCATGATGCCGAAAGCGATGATAGCAACGGTTATACCGGTCCGGAGCTTATTGCTGCGCACAGTGCGGTAAGCAAGCGACAAAACATCGGCAGTATTCATGCGAACAGGCTTACTAAATTAGTAAACCTGCCACACAAAGAAGTTTATTTTTTGCTGACGTCAGAAATACAACCAGGTGGTGAGAAGATTAGGGAAAAGGCCCAATAAGATCGTAATCGCTGCGAGACCTACCATGGTATATTTAAAACCCGGAGAGAGCGAAGCTGAACTTGCATTACCTTCCTTAAAATACATGGCCTGGATGAGCCTGAAATAATAGAACACACTGATGGCGGCCATGAGTACAGCAAATATAGCGAGCCACAGGCTGCCGCTGCTGATGGTGGCCCTGAGCATATAAAATTTCGCAAGGAAGCCCGCCGTCAAAGGAATGCCTGCCAGCGACAGCAGGAAGATAACAAGTGTGCCTGCAATGATCGGCTCTTTCCTCGCAAATCCATTGAAGCCTTCGAAGGTATAATCATTCATTTTTACCAGCACCGCAAAAATGCCGATAGTAGCCAGCGAATAAGCAGCAGCATAAAGAATGAGGCCTTCCCTTGCGTCGCTGTTGAGCGAGCAGATGGCAAGCATCATAAAGCCTGCCTGTGAAATGCTTGAGTAGGCCAGCATCCGCTTTACACTTTGCTGGAATACGGCGGTAATATTGCCTACGAAAAGAGTTGCGGCGGCAATGATGGCAGTCAGCAATCTCCATTGCGGCTGTAATTGCGAAAAGCTGTCTGCGAACAAACGCATGAAGGCAATGAAGCCTGCGGCCTTCACGATCGTTGCCATGAAGGAAGTAAATACTGTTGGCGCCCCATCATAAACATCGGGCGTCCAGAAATGGAAGGGCGCTGCCGAAACCTTGAATGACATGGAGAATAACAACAGCATCATACCCGCGATGAGCAGCACAGGAACCCTGTTGCCAAACGAAAGTGGCACGCCGGTCTCGAAAGTGCCGGTGGCCCCATAGATCAACGCAATACCCATCAGCATCAGGCCGGTGGAAAATGAGCCCATCAGAAAATATTTCAACGAAGCTTCGTTGCTTTTTAGATTGCGCTTATCACTTCCAGTAAGGATATAGAGCGGGATCGACATGATCTCGATACCCAGGAAAAGCATCAGCAGCGATTTAAAGGAAGCCGAAATGATAACGCCGCTCAATACAAAAAAGATAAGGGCGAAATAATCGCTATAGTTCACGCCTACATTTTCCATATCTTTTGAAGACAATAAAAAGAAAGCGAAGGTGGAAACATTGGCTACAAGGCTAAAGAGCAGGGAGAACCGGTCGAAGACAAGCATGTCCCTTGTATTCACATGAAAAAGGACCACACCCCTGAGCTCGAGCACATTGACAAGGATCACGGCCGACAACAACACATGGGCCAGCGTGCTCACGGCATTCTTATTCTTCAGCATGAATGAGCCGAACATCATGAGGACCCCGCTAAGCGCCGATAAGATTAATGTGTTCATATTATTTCAGAAGCAGGTTTGTAACTTTAATTTCTCTTAGCAGCCCATCAACAAATCCATCCGTCAGGTTCAGCAATGGTTGCGGATACACGCCCAGCACAAAAATCAGGATCACGATCACTCCGAGACTCACTTTTTCGTTGGTCCGGATGTCGACCGCAGTCTCGGTCAGCTGATTTGTCTGACCATAAAATATTTTCTGCACCATGGTGAGCGTATATACCGCCGACAGGATAATGCTCAATGCCGCCAGCACGGTGAATACAATATTATATTGCGTAAAGCCTGAACTCCAGATGCCGTTGAACATAAGGAATTCACCGATAAAAGAGTTGGTGAGTGGAAGGGAAATATTGGCAAAGGCAAGGATCACAAGAAGTGTGGCAAGGGCCGGCGCTTTTTGCGCAAGGCCCCCCAACTGTGAAAGCTTTCTGGTTCCCAATTGTCTTTCTATGAGCTCGATCACGATCCACAAACCAATGATGTTGATACCGTGATTGAACATCTGGATCATGAGCCCCTGGTAGCCGGTTTTCGTTTCTGCGAAAGCGGTTGCCGCCATCAGCCCGACGTGTGCGATGGACGAATACGCGATCAGGCGCTTGATATCGTCCTGCCTGATCGCGATGATGGAAGCATAGATGATACCGGCTACAGCCAGGCTCATTACCACATCGCCCCACGAATAAGAAGCCAGAGGAACTATCGGCAGTACCCAGCGGATCACTCCGTATACGCCCATCTTTACCATGAGACCACTGAGCACCATTGTGACCGCCGTAGGCGACTGCTCGTAGGTATCGGGCTGCCAGGTGTGAAAAGGAAACACGGGCATCTTTACTGCAAATGCTACGAACAACATCCAGAAGACCATGGTTTGCTGAGGGCCCGAAAGCTTCAGGTGATAAAATGAAGAAAGCGCGAAAGAGTGATCGGGCGTTTGAAAATACAGATAGAGCAATCCCACCAGCATAAGCACCGAGGCCGTGAAGGTGTAAATGAAGAATTTGAAAGTAACGGCGATGCGTCTTTCGCCACCCCAGCCGGAACAAAGAAAATAAACGGGCACCAGCGCCAGCTCCCAGAAAAAATAAAAGAGCAGTGCATCAGTTGCCGTGAACACGCCCATAAGGCCCGCCTGCGTCAGCATCATCAACGCAAAGAAATTATTTGGTTTTCTGTAATCGGTCCACCAGGTAGACAAAAGGATCAAGGGATAGGCAACAGCAGTGAGCAGGCAAAGAATCAGTGAAAGACCATCGAGGTGCAGGGAAAATGAACTGCCGAGGCTGCCCATCCATGGCGCATGGAACCGGAGACCGGCAGCACCCGGTTGCGCATTAAAAGTTCTTACAGATGTAATGGCTATGACGACCGTGATAACAGAACTGAGCAGGCAGAGGATGCGGACAACATTATCCTTCCTGATCAGGAAAGACAATAAACCACTAAGCAAAGGAATCAGAAACAATAATAATACGTTCATATTCTGGTCCGCCTCAGGCGGAAATTTTTATCGTGAATCTTTTGTTGTCAATCAATGCCACAAAGACTGTCGCTCATCGGCCGCGGATCATCTTCTCAAAAAGAACTGCAATAAAAAGAAAAGCACCATGCTGATCACCATCAGCAATACGTACGATCCCACCTGGCCGCTCTGCAGCCACCGCAATTGACGTCCGCTGTAATTCACCAGCCTTCCCACCCCGTTCACCAGCGCGTCAATCCCATTCTTTTCAAAAAACGTATTGGCAAAAGAACTCAGCCTGTTAATGGGCCTTACAATGATGGCATCATAAAATTCATCGACATACCATTTGTTCTCCAACACACGGCCCAGCGCCGAAGGCTGCTCCTCGCGGTAATTTCTGAAGCGCACCCAGGCGATAATGATCCCTATGACAGCCACTGCCGTAGTGATGCCAACCAGCATCCATTCTGTGGAAAGAGCAACCTCACCGTGCGAAATATTCGATACGCCTGCGCGTCCGAGGAACTCACCCAGCTTATCGCGGCCTTCAGCAAAGAGTTCAGGAATACCAACCAATCCGCCAATGATGGAAAGAATGGCGAGGACGATGAGCGGAATGGTCATGGCGGCAGGGCTTTCGTGCACGTGATGACGTTGTTCTTCCGTGCCCCGGAATCCACCAGAGAATGTGATGAAGAGAAGCCTGAACATATAGAAGGCCGTCAATCCTGCAGTGATCAAACCGATCACATAAAGAACCTTATTGTGTTCAAAAGCGGCCAATAAAATTGAATCTTTGGAAAAGAAACCCGACAGCGGTGGAATACCAGCGATGGCAAGGCAGCCGATCAGGAACGTGATGTAAGTGATCTTTAGCTTTCTGCTGAGGCCACCCATGAACCGTATATCCTGCTGTCCGCTCATGGCATGGATAACCGAACCTGATCCAAGGAAAAGAAGGGCCTTAAAAAATGCATGGGTCATCACATGGAAAACCGCAGCAACGTAAGCACCGCTTCCAAGCGCCAGGAACATATAACCCAGCTGGCTGACGGTAGAGTAAGCAAGTACTTTTTTAATATCGTTCTGCTTCAGTGCAATGGTGGCCGCGAACAGTGCTGTGGCGGCACCGATGATGGCAATAATATTATTGGTGACTTCCGCGTGCAGATAAAGTGCATTGCTTCTGGCGATCATGTAGATCCCCGCCGTTACCATGGTGGCGGCGTGGATCAGGGCCGATACGGGTGTGGGACCCGCCATCGCATCAGGCAGCCAGGTATACAAGGGGATCTGTGCACTCTTGCCCGTTGCACCGAGGAATAATAAAAGCGTGATGCCCGTAATATCGCCCGTTGAAAGTTTGTCGAGATGAGAGAAGATCTCGCTATAGTTCACAGAGTCGAACCTTGCAACAAGCCAGAAAATAGCCAGCAGAAATCCGAGGTCGCCGATGCGGTTCATCACGAAGGCCTTCTTCGCCGCCTTTGTGAATTCAATGTTTTTGAACCAGTAGCCAATGAGCAGGTAAGAACAAAGTCCTACGCCCTCCCAACCAATGAACATGATCACATAATTGGCGCCCATCACCAGCAGGAGCATTGAAAACACAAAAAGGTTGAGGTAAGAAAAATAGCGCGCGAAGTGCTCTCTCTTTTCATCGTGCATATAAGCCGTTGAATACACATGGATCAGGAATCCCACACCGGTAATGATCAGCAAAAAAACAGTGGAGAGCTGGTCGATCTGGAAAGAGAAAGGAATATTTAAACTACCGGCATTGATAAAATCGAAATAATGAAAAACAGGATCGGCAACAATGCGCGCGGAGCGGGAGATCTGGCGACCCGACAATTCATCGAGCCGGAAAAAAACCATGAGGCTGAGTAGAAAAGAACCAAGAACGGTGCCGCTGCCTATGACACTGACGGCGCCTTTCGGTAACAATTTCCTTCCAAGGCCGTTGATGAGGAATCCGATCAAAGGCAGGAGCGGAATAAATAAAATTAAGTTCTTCATATTAAAGCTTTGCCTGGGCTAAGTGAATCTAACATCCTGCTTTGCCCTGCATCTAATGTTTTAACCGGTTCAAAAAATTCACGTCCACTGAATGCGTATTGCGGAACAGCATCACGATAATGGCAAGACCTACGCTTACTTCCGCCGCAGCAACCACCATGATGAAGAATACGAATAACTGTCCTTCATTTCCTGCAGCTGAATTCACCGATGCGTTCGCGAAGTGATGCATCTTGGAAAAAGCCACGAGCAGCAGGTTAACGGCATTCAGCATGAGCTCGATGCACATAAAGATGATGATGGCGTTCCTGCGCGTGAGCACGCCAATGATACCGATCACGAACAAGGCGATGGAAAGAAATATGTAATAGTTTATCGGCATAATCAGTTGGTGCAAGCTGCATTTTTACAAATAGACAGCGTTGTCTCTTTATTTAATCGGTCTCCCGGACCTTATATCTTTCATTCTCTCTTGCCTATCACAACTGCTCCCACCATGGCACTCAAAAAAAGGATGGAGCTGATCTCAAAGGGTACAACGTAGTCGTTGAACAGCGCCTTACCGAGATTCTGGATCAGGCCTATATTGCCTGTTGCGAGCTCCGTCATATTTTTTTCCGTGTGGCGCAAAGCAGCCACGAGCACCAGCAGTAACGATCCACCTGCAACGGCGCCAGCGAGCTTCAGCCATTTATTTTTCTGGGGTTCAGTATCCTTGTTGAGGTTCATCAACATGATCACAAAAAGGAAGAGCACCATGATGGCGCCCGCATAAACGATGATGTTGACAATGGCCAGGAATTGTGCGTTCAATAAAACATAGTGGCCGGAGATCGTGAAGAAGGTAACGATCAGCCAAAGCACACTGTAAACCGGGTTCTTACTGGTGATGACCATCAGTGCACTGAACAGTGCAATGACCGAAAGAACCCAAAACAATATTTCTGTAATACTCATTCTTGCAGTTGGTGCTTTATTTTATTTCCTTTCCGACCGCCCCTTTTGCTTTCGCGTATTCTTCCGGTTGCGTAACAGGGTCAGGGATCAGCAGATCATCTTTTCCATAAATGAATCCCTTGCGTGCATAGTTAGCAGGGGCAAAGGTCTGCGTGAGATAGATGGCGTCTTTGGGACAGGCTTCCTCGCATAATCCGCAGAAGATGCAACGCAGCATATTGATCTCATACTTGGCCGCATATTTTTCCTCCCTGTACAAATGCTCTTCACCGGGCTGACGCTCGGCCGCTTCCATAGTGATAGCTTCCGCAGGGCAGGCAACCGCGCACAGGCCACAGGCGGTGCACCGCTCGCGTCCTTCCTCATCACGGTTCAATATATGAAGGCCACGGAACACCGCGGAAAAAGGCCGTTTCTCCCCGGGGTATTTGATCGTGGGTTTCTTCTTGAAGAAATGGCTCATCGTAATGCCCATGCCCTTCACAATGGAAGGCAGGTACATTTTTTCCCAAAAAGTCATGGGCTTACGCTCTACCTGTTTCTTTCTTTTTGTTAATGACTCCATCGAATCGGTTCCTCGCTTTTAACGGCGCAAAATTAGCCGTTTTGTCT
>DATMHB010000591.1:0-8665 GCA_035555175.1 Flavisolibacter sp.
AGTTGCCCCTGAAATATTTGTGATGCATATTGTGTGCTACCGAAGTATTCATCCACTTGCCGAACCAGTGTCGGTTAAATCCCTTTGGATATAATTCAAACCCGAGATGGCCATATACATTATACAGCAGGCTAAACACGAAGAAAAGGATCAGGTGAATAGTATGAACAGGAATTGTAAATAAAAAGATCACAAAAATGAACGCTTCCATTACGGCCTCCAGTGGATGGAAGGCATAGGCCGCCCAGGGAGAAGGATTATGCGATCGGTGATGAAGCAGGTGGAGGGTCCTGAACAAGCTTCGGTGATGCAATAGCCGATGCATCCAATAGAAATAAGTATCGTGTAGAAGGATCATGACAGGAAAGGCGCAAACAAAATACAGCCGGCCATGATCATCGATGTTTTTATAAAAGGTGGTATGTAGCCTGATACTGTCCGTATACAGCAAGAAAAGCGGCGGGAAAGAGAAGATGATTACTGACAAGGTCGAGAACAGTATCTCTCTTCCATAATCGTGAAGTTTAGGAAATTTCGGCTGGATCTTTTTATGATGGAACTTGCTTTTAAAGAAGACATAAAATAGCAGAAACGCCATACCCGCAATCAGAAAATATTTATCGGCATTGTCCAGCAGAAGCCAGATGAATTTTCGCCAATTCATAACCAGGATTTTCGAAATGAAATTACTGCAAAACCCGAGACGCGGAATTAATCCTGGTTACTTTGTTCGTATTATCCGGTCCGGGTAATGATGCGCTGCACAGTTCTCACAACGGTTGCGTTCGCGGATATTTTCTTCTTTGTCTCAGCAAATTCCAGGAATTGGCCATAGTGAATTGCGGCTGACGGCATAAATAAAAATTTGTTATCGGTTTGCCGCCTGCTTCGAATGTTTTCGCGCAGAAAGCCTGAGCTCCGCTATTTTGAATCGTTTGATTGTTGTTCATATTCATTCGAATTTATTTTCTAGGATTTGTTTCTCAGCAACAGCTGTTGCCCGGTTCACAGCATTTTCTTTCATCCTTTGCCGGCTTTTCCGCATAGACAGTAATGCTTTGTATACTTGTACCGCTGTCCTTGAATTGCCTGATCTCATCAGCCGTCAGGTGGTTCGCGAGGATCTCATCAGGGATGAGAATATTTTTTTGCTTTTGCAGGGCGGTATTGGAAAAGCCGGCCTCTTCGATGATGGAGAGGTATTGCTGTTTCGGGATCGCACCCGAAACGCAGCCGGCATACAACTCGGCCACCTGCTTCCATTTTTCGGGCAGCTCGCCTTCCAGCACAATATCTGAAATGGAGAAATGTCCGCCGGGCTTCAGCACTCTGAAGATCTCGCTGAACACTTTGTGTTTGTTCGGAACCAGGTTCAGTACGCAATTACTGACCACGACATCCGCTGTGTTGCTTGTGAGCGGCATATCTTCGATGTCGCCCTGCCTGAATTCAACATTGTGGAAGCCTCTTGCTTCTGCGTTCTTTCTTGATCTTTCGAGCATGGCGGGAGTGAAGTCAATGCCTATGACCTTGCCGTTTTCGCCGGTTTCCTGTCTTGCTATAAAGGCATCGTTGCCGGCGCCGCTGCCAAGATCTACCACGGTATCATCTTTTTTAATTCGGGCAAATTTTGTGGGGAGGCCGCATCCGAGGCCCATGTCGGCATCAGCGTTATAGCCCTCCAGCTGGCTGTAATCATCTGCCATGATATTGTAAACATTTTGGTTGCAGCAGCCGGAAGTGGCGCCGCAGCAGGATGCCTGATTGGTTTCTTTTTCCTGTAAGGCGATCCCGGAGTACTTCTGCTTTACGAGCTCTTTTATTTGGTCGGGAGTGTTCATGGTGTTTATTTTAATTATTGTAATATTACGATCAATGAGTCCAAAAAAATTTAGCAGCAGTTGCGGTTGTCGTAGGGAACAAAGAATGCATCGAGGTCTTTTTTGTATTGTTTCCATACTTTGGGATCGATACAGTAACATACGCTCGTTCCTTCGATCGTTCCCTGAATGAGGCCGGCGTTTTTCAATTCTTTAAGGTGTTGTGAAATGGTGGCCTGGGCCAGGCCCAATTCTGCAACAAGATCTCCGCAAATGCAAGTATTGGATTTTAGGAGCTGCTGAATGATGGCGATCCTGGCCGGATGTCCGAGGGCTTTCATCATTTGTGCCAGCCTGTTTTGCTTACCGGTGAATATTTCTGTCTTTGTTGTCCCCATATCAATCGTAATATTACGATTAATTTCAGAAGTTCCAAATTTTAATTTTGATCGGTCCGGACCGTTGTTTTGGGTGTTCAGGCGATCCACGGCCTGCGCGCCTGGCTGGGCCCCCGTTCCGATGATTTCGTTCTCTTCCTCTCTGCGAACACTCCTTTTGGGGGGCGCCCCCCCGTTTGAAAATTACTTGCGCTGATGTTACCGGCCATGAGAATTTTCCTGGAATAAAAGGCGATTTTCCTCCTTGATCTTTAAATTAACTATCACCTTTTCACGCCGCTTCTTCAGAATCAGCAAAAAATCCATTCTTGTATCTCATCTTTTCAGACCTTATTGTCCCGCCTGATATGGAGCAAAGACCGCACTATGCCCAGCAGTGTTCTCTCCGTACAAGAGAGTGACACAACCGAAGTTGAAAGCAGTGGTGAAGCTGACCAACAAATTGTAACACCCGGCAGGTATTATTCACCTGCTTTGTTTCGCAAACCCTTGCGTATGCCTAAATCATAGTGCCCCGATAAAAACAGATGGTCGATAGTAGCTGCGGGCGAGCAAGGAGAGAGCGAATAAGAAAGCCAGTCTTCGCCAAGGCTACGACCAACACAGGCCGTCTACGCTAAAGCTTCGACGGACGAAGCGGACAGCGAGGCGGTGGTAACCTCGCCGTGCGGGATGACTTTTGCCTTATTTTTACAGCCCCCAATGTTCGCAGAGATCATCATACCACTCGCCCTGCCCAAAAACTACACCTGGCAAATCCCCGACCAGATGCTCGACCTGCTCACCATTGGCTGCCGCGTAGAAGTGAACCTTGGAAAAAATAAAAAATACGCGGGTATCGTCAAGCGCGTCCACAACGACAAGCCCACTTCGTTCGAACCGAAGGATATCATCAATGTCCTCGATACCGAACCCGTGGTACAGCGCTACCAGCTGCAGTTCTGGGAATGGATGGCCGAATACTATATGTGCAGCGAGGGAGAGGTGATGGCCGCGGCCCTCCCGGCGCATTTTAAGCTTTCGAGCGAGACCATCATTGTTTATAATGAAGAATACGGAGACGATTTTTCATCCCTTGAAAATGAAGAATTCCTGGTGGCAGAGGCCCTGCTCATGAAACACGAGCTGCGCATCACCGAAGTGCAGCAGATACTCGACGTGACGCATGTGTACCCGATCGTGAACAGGCTTATCGGTAAAAGGATCTGCTTCGTCTGGGAATCACTGAAGCAGACCTTTCATGCAAAGAAAGAATCTTTCGTTCTCCTCAATCATGAATACGATAACGAAGACCGCCTTTCAGAACTACTCAATAACTGGGGACGTGCTCCTAAGCAAATGGAACTGCTCCTCGGCTATCTGCACCTCATGAAAACGCAAGGAGAGGTGACAAGGTCCGAGCTCCTGAAAAAATCGGATGCATCCGATGCACAACTCAAAGCGCTCATCGACAAGGAAATTCTCCGCATAGAAAAAAGAAGTGTCGATCGCGTCAACTATGCACCAAAGGATGTGTTTGTAGATTTCGATCTTACGCCTGCCCAGGCCGAAGCTTATGCAAAGCTCGGGGACGCGATGGCTGAAAAGCAGGTTTCGCTTCTTCACGGCATTACGTCGAGCGGCAAGACCCATCTGTATATTAAGTTGATCGAACAATACATCAGGAAGGGCGAGCAGGTGCTGTATATGCTGCCTGAGATCGCACTGACATCGCAGATCATCCGGCGGCTGCAAAAACATTTCGGTGGTTATATCGGCATTTATCATTCCAAGTTCAGCCAAAATGAACGGGTCGAGATCTGGAACAAAGTAAAGACGGGAGAGCTGAAGATCGTACTTGGCGCGCGCTCTTCGATATTCCTTCCGTTCTTCGATCTTGGCCTGATCATTTGCGATGAAGAGCACGATACTTCGTACAAACAGCAGGACCCTGCGCCCCGGTATCACGGGCGCGATGCGGCCATTTATATGGCTTCACTCACGCATTCCAAGGTTTTGCTCGGGAGCGCAACACCCAGTCTCGAAACTTATTTCAATGCAAAGCATTCAAAATATGGGCTGGTAGAACTAATGGAGCGTTTCCGCGAGGTAAAGCTGCCCGACATTGAAATGGTCGACAACCGGATGATCTCGCACAAACCAGGTGAAAAGATCATGCTTTCACCTCAACTCCTCGATGAGATCAGGCAAACCATTTCAAGGAATAAACAGGTGATCCTGTTCCAAAATCGCCGGGGCTATGCGCCCTACCAGGTGTGTACGGTTTGTGGGTGGATAGCCCAGTGCCGCAATTGCGATGTTTCGCTCACCTATCACAAGCTTTCGAACAAACTCAAATGCCATTACTGTGGTAATGTGTATCCGCCGACTACCAATTGCCAGGCCTGCGGCAGCGACAAGCTGGTGCAACGCAGTTTCGGAACAGAGAAAATAGAAGAAGTGCTGGATGGTGAGCTCCAGGAAGTGAAGATCGGCCGCATGGATTTTGATACCATCAAGAATAAAAATGCGCATGACGTGCTCATTCAGCAGTTCGAGCAGAAAAAGATCGACGTACTCGTGGGAACGCAAATGGTGGTAAAGGGACTCGACTTTGATAATGTTGATCTCGTAGGCATATTGGATGCCGACAGTCTGCTGCACTTCGCCGACTTCCGCGTGAATGAACGAGCATTCCAATTGATGGAACAGGTGAGCGGCCGCGCAGGAAGAATGGATGGAAAGGGAAGAGTGATGATCCAGACCATGAACCCTGCCCATCCGGTGCTGCAGCATGTGGCCCATCACGATTTCCTGAGCATGTACAATGAGGAGATCGAGAAGCGCAGGCAATTCTATTATCCGCCATTTTCAAGGATCATTAATATTCACTTTCGCGATAAAGACAGGGATGTCGTATTTGATGCGGCACATACATTTGCCAAATCGCTGGAAGACGCGTATGGAAAATACATTGTAGGACCCGCGGAACCCGTCGTCAACAGGGTGCGCAGCCTGTTCCTTATGGAACTGCTGCTCAAGCTGCCGCGCGATAGCCAGCTGATCGCAAAATGCAAAAGCGATATTGATAAAGCCTGTGGGACGCTGCATGCCAACCGCCGCTTCAAAAAAGTGCTCATCGTTCCCGATGTGGACGCGCTTTAGCCTGCCTTGTCAAGGATCAGTACCACCTTATTGAAATCCGCCGCAGCATTGATCACCTTTTTAAACTGTTCATACTGCTCGCTCGAATAATTTACCAGGTTGTAATTTTCGCGGATCGTGATCTTCAGGATATTTCCATTCAGTTCATAATTGCTGGCAAATCCCATCGTTTCTTTTTCCTTTTCTTTATAGACCTCATTGATCTTAAGCTCAGAGAGATTTTTCACCTGGTAGCCGGCCGGAACAATAAGCTCGATGGTCCTCACCAGCGTGTGCGCAAATCCAACATCAATTCCCGTTGCCCTTGGCTTCGTTTCATACATTTCAGCTTGTTGCCCGATGACCTCCCCGATCTTCAGCAATAGCTTCTGACCGGCCCTTTCCATTAAACTGGTGGACTTTACCGAAGCATTGATCACAAAAGGAAGGTAGGGGTCCGTCTGTTCCATTTCCTTATTCTCGAAGGAGTGCGACAGAATATTTTCCGAGTTGGTTCCGAACTTGATCATTTCCTTGAGAAGTTTATCCTGTTGGTCGGCAGGAAAGAATACAAAAGGCGCCCTGTAATTGGAGGCTGCATATCCGCCATAGGCCTGCTTCACGTCCATCATCAGGGTTTCATCCCTGTCGATCTTCAGGCGTACGTCCATGTTGATGAAACTGCGGTCCACGTCCTCCATTGGAATAGCCTTCACTTCAGCAAGCGCGGTGGTGAAGTTGCCGATGGTAGTGCCGATACAATATAGACCGTTGGTGGCCGCCCAGGTAGGAGGGATCCATGGATAACGGTATTCTACCTGGGTGGGCGCCATGAATTTTTTTGTTTCGGGAAAGTAAAAAAGGAAATTCTTGGTATTGTTCCAGTTCTCGAAATTCCGTTCTACAACATAGTCGGTGCGGTCGCCTCCAAGCACGATCTGGTACTCGATACCGGCAGCGGAGAACAATGCCGTGTATATTTTAGCGATCGCCTTTTCACTCGCCACCTTGTTCTTGATCACTTTTGAAAGGTCATCAGCATCGTCGTCGGAGATATCATTACGGACGATAAAGTTTTTCTTCAGAAAATTTTCTATGGCTGTAGCTTTTTCAATTGCTGTTCCTTTCGGATCGATCGTCGAAAGCAGGTCCTTTATTTTCTTGTTGTCCTTATCATTTACCGATGTATAAACCTCATAAACTTTCTTTGCCAGCTCGCTCCATGTAAAGAGACGGTCCTGCTCATTCTTTGCCTTATTATAAGAAAGTTTGTACTCCACCCGCTTGAGATTCGCCTGATACATTGAATATTTTTCCTCCTGCGCCTCGTCAACTTTTTCATCGTTGATGATCAAATACCTTTTTTCACTGGCAACCGAATCCCGGCTGTCCGGAAGATTGTTGTACGATTTGGTTTGAAAGATGAGGTGCTCGGGAGCAATCAGCTCAAAATGTGTTTTCATGGCCGGCACCCGGGAAGAGAGGATTTCACGGCCGAAGAAAGAAGGGTTTTTTTTCAATGTGAAATAATATTCCACTTCGCATCCCTGGCTGAGGCCTTCAAGGGCAAAGATCTTGTACTGGCCATCGTCGTCCTTCAGGTCCTTGATATTGTTCTTGTCCATTTCAACGATCTTTCCGTTGGGAAGAATGGTTCTGGCCCTGACATCGGTAACCTGAATGCCTTCTTCGAAAGGAAGATAGATCTTGTTAAAGCTCTCGATGCCCTTGTCATTATTCAGGTGCACGATCCGGTGCAACGTGCGGTACATGAAGAAGCCGTCTTTTTCAATGGCGTATTCGTCGATGCGGTCGTCAACCACGTATACGGCGCCCGCGCTCTCGTATTTTTTGTCCACGGGATGCAGCACAGGCTTTTCATCCCATTTGAACTTATTATAGACGGTTTGCCCCGATGCGCTGATCGTTCCTAGGGCAAGAAGGGTAAAGACAATATAACGCATATGCTTATTTTTTGCTTAGAGAAATGGTTTGTTTATAATTTGGATAGAGGTGTTCAAGAACTTTATTCCAGGCTTCAAACTGGTTGGGGTAGAGCATCAGCTGGTCCGTGTCAAATTCCTGCGCAAGATAAACCTGGTCTTTACCGACGGATTACTTCATCAGGTATCCCCACACCTCGTTTTTATACGATTCTGCGTTGGGAATATAGGAAGGCCTATATCCACTCGGGATCCTGATAGCCGTCACGTAAGATGAATGTTTGAGAAAGGAAAATTCAATAGGGACCTTTCTTTTCGGAAAGTCGATCTCTTCGTGTTCATACCATTTGAAAAGATTGAGGTTCAGAAAATATTCATCGCCCAGCTTTTTTACATAATCCGGTAACTCAAAATCAGCCGTAATGGTTACCACCGCGTGATCGTCACGCTCCGAGAGTTTCCAGTTTGAGAATTTTATCTTGTTGCTGCCCCGGCCAAACCGCTGCTTAAAATAATCTTCTCGCTCCTTTTCGTTCCGGTAGTTCAGCATCGAGTGGACGCCCGACGCATAATAACCCGTCATGTTCACTTTGATGCGTCCCGTTAAACCTTTCTCCGACAATTCAAGGAAGGTGGAATCTGTATAGGTATTTGTTCCTTTTTCCATAACGGGAACGCGTACGATCTTATATTCCGTGTCACTGATCCCGATCATCGCCTGTTTGCCCTGGATGCCGGCCGGAGGAGCGCCGAATATGCACCCATTGTCCGTACCGTCGAGAAAAATAAAGTCTTCGCCGGACTTGATCGTGCAGATCATGTGGTTGTCAACGATGGGAAGGGGCACGTCCGTATAGTCATAGGGAATTTCTCTCGTGCCTATCCATGTGAAATACGCCGGAACCTTTGCATGCCGGAGCATAGATGTGAGAATACTCGTCATGTCCTTGCAGTCACCGAAGCGGCGGCTGCATACAAGGCTGGCTTCGCGGGGAACAAAGCCTTCCATACCTTCTTCGAAAGCCACATATTTGATATTGGTCTGAACCCACTCATAAATTCTTTTTGCTTTTTCCCTGTCCGATTGAACAGACCGGGTAAGAGAATCCGTGATGGATTGCAGTTCAGGACTGATGGTCTTGTTTACATTTCTTATAAATTCGTAACTGTGCCGGTACAGATCGCCGGTGCCGGCGAGAAAGTTTTTCCATTCGCCGTTTTCCTTTACCTGTTCTACAAAATAGATCAGGTGCGTGGCATAGTAGGCATTGTCAGGTGCATCCGGATAGGACCGTTGTCCTTCTAGGTTTGAGAAATGAAAAGTGTAGATCGTCCTGTCTTTCCTGTTCGATTGCGTCATCGTGATATTATCCGCATTCAA